>JBAVCA010000244.1:0-20291 GCA_049586475.1 Nocardioides sp. | reverse complement strand
GTGATCCGCAGAGCCAGGGCTCCGCCCGCTCCCCGATGTCATGGGGAAGTGCTGCCTTCTGGGGCCGGGGAAGGTGTCCCAGACGGCTGCGGGAGGAAGCGGGTCGGAGACCTCGTCCTGCGGATCGATGTGTTGTTGTGGTGGTGCTGGCTCGGCGCGGGTGGTGTGGAGTGGTCTCAGGCGGTGCCCCGTGACGGCAGGCGGGTTACTCGGAGTCCTCGTCGTCGTCGAGGTCTGCGAACCGGCGGACCTCCTCGGCCTGGTAGTCCTCCCAGGACGTCGGGTTCCAGATCTCGAGGCGATCGCGCACGCCGATCACGACGACCTCCTTCTCGAGCCCGGCGTAGTCGCGCAGTGGAGACGGGATGCCGATGCGTCCGGACTTGTCGGGGACCGTCTCCTCGCCACCGGAGAAGAACATGCGGGCGTACCCGCGCGCGGCCTTGCTCGTGAGCGGCTTCTCGGCGGCGCGGTCGGCCTCGCGGTCGAAGACCTCGGGAGGCCACACGACCAGGCAGTTCTCCTGTCCTTGCGTCACCACGACCCCCTCGGCCAGCTGATCCCTGAACTTGGCGGGGAGGAAGAGTCGACCCTTCTCGTCCAGCTTTGGTCGGAAGGTGCCCATGAACCGCATCGAGCACCTCCTACGTCAGCCACAGAGCGCCACTACAGCGACCCCTTGCTCCACTTTCCCCCACCTTACGCCACATTTCCCCACCGTCAACCACATCCGCTCGCAAACTCCCCACCCCGCGCCACCACGCCCCGCAGAGCGGCGCCCGGCCGGTCGGATTGGGTCCGGCGTTTCAACCGGGTGCATTCCTCGTGGGGCGGCCGCTCCTCGGGCCGGCAACCATCCGGCAACCAAATCGTGATCCGCGCCGTCGTAGGGATCGGGCAAGGCTGCGGTTAAGTTGCAGGCACGCCTTAACGTTGAGACACCGCCCAGCGTCTCGACCCAGCCGGGTGCGCGAAGCGAACTGGAAGGACCGGACGTGGACAATCCGACTGCGGGAGCAGCCGACCTGGAGACCGTGGCTCGAGTGGTGGGGCGGATCCGCGCCAACATCGAGCGCGTCATCGAGGGCAAGCCGGAGGTGGTGACCTCCACCCTGGTCGTGCTGCTGGCCGAGGGCCACCTGCTGATCGAGGACGTGCCCGGGGTGGGCAAGACGATGCTGAGCAAGGCGCTCGCGCGCAGCATCGACTGCTCGGTCCGGCGGATCCAGTTCACGCCCGACCTGCTGCCCTCCGACATCACCGGCGTGTCAGTCTTCAACCAGAACACCCGGGAGTTCGAGTTCCGCCCGGGCGGTGTCTTCGCCAACATCGTGGTCGGCGACGAGATCAACCGTGCTTCTCCCAAGACGCAGTCAGCCCTGCTGGAGTGCATGGAGGAGCGACAGGTGACGGTGGACAACAACACCTATTCGCTCGAGTCGCCATTCATGGTGATCGCGACCCAGAACCCGATCGAGATGGAGGGCACCTACGCCCTGCCCGAGGCTCAGCGCGACCGCTTCATGGCCAGGGTCTCGATCGGGTACCCAGTTGAGGCAGCAGAGATCGCGATGCTCAACTCGCACGCTCACGCCCGTCCCCTCGACGACCTCGAGCCCGTCACCGACGCCGGCGAGATTCGCAAGCTCTGCAGCATCGTCGGTCAGGTCTACGTGTCCCCCGCGGTCCAGCAGTACGTCGTGGCGATCACCGGCGCCACGCGGCGTAGCGATGACCTGATGCTCGGTGCATCTCCCCGCGCCACGCTCCACCTGGTCCGGGCAGCCAAGGCGCATGCTGCGCTGCACTCGCGCGAGTACGTTCTGCCCGATGACGTCGCCCTCCTGGCGCGGCCGGTGCTGGCTCACCGCCTGCTGCCGAGCGTCGAGGCGAGCATGAAGGGCCGCTCGGTCAACGACATCGTGGACGCCGTCGTCGGCTCGGTCGCGGTGCCGCAGCCGGCCGGACACCGTGCGTGAGGCCCTTGGCGGCCTGACGGTGCGGGGTCGGGCCTTCCTTGCGGCGGGGCTGACCGCGGTTGTCTGCGCGATCTTGCTCGGACAACCTGCTCTGATCCGGGTCGGCATCCTGATGGTCGTTCTTCCCCTGGCCACCGCCGCGCTCCTGGGTCGCGCCCGCTATCGCCTCGCCTTGGTGCGAACTACCACTCCGCACCTGGTTGCTGCCGGTCAGCCGGCGCAGGTGACCTTGTCGCTCACCAACGAGGGACGTACCCCCACCAGCGTGCTCTTGCTCGAGGACCAGCTGCCCTACGTCCTGGGCACACGGCCGCGCTTCGTGCTCGACGGTGTCGGGCGCGGCTGGCAGCGCCATGTCAGCTACCAGGTGAGGTCCGATGTGCGCGGACGCTTCGAGGTCGGCCCGATGACGGTCCGGGTGAGCGACGCGTTCGGGTTGGTTGAGCTGGGCCGGGCCTTCCGAAGCACCATCCCGCTCATCGTCACCCCCCGGATCTTCCCCCTCCCCGCGATTCCGATCGGTGGCGGATGGACGGGCTCCGGCGACAACCGGCCTCGCGCCTTCGCCTTCGGGTCCGCAGAAGATGTCACCGTGCGTGAGTACCGGGAGGGCGACGACCTGCGCCGCGTGCACTGGCGCAGCTCGGCTCGCACCGGCGACCTGATGGTGCGTCGCGAGGAGCAACCGTGGCAGTCGCGGGCCACTCTGCTCATCGACAACCGATTGCTGGCCCACCGCGGGCAGGGCATTGCCAGCTCCCTCGAGGCTGCGGTGACGCTGACGGCTTCGCTCGCTGCGCATCTGAGCCAGCGGGGTTTCACTGTCCGGCTCGTCACGGCCGCCGGCGAGGACCGCAGCCAGGCGTGGCACCAGCGCGCTTCGGAGCTGAACAGCGGGCCGCTCCTGGAAGCGCTGGCTGTGTTGCAGAGCGACAGTCGCTCGCGCCTCGACTCCTCCTGGGCGGGCCAGCAGTCTCTCGGCGGCTTGACGATCGGGGTCTTCGGGGCGCTCGACCAGCAGGACCTCCCGGCGTTGCGCCGTATCGGGCACCACACCACGTCGAGCCTCGCCTTCGCCCTCGACGTCGACGGTTGGTCCGGTAGTCGTCCCGGCAGCCGATCGGGTAGTCGGGCCAGTGATCGGGCCAGTGATCGGGCCAGTGATCGGGCCAGCAGTCGGGCCGGCAGTCGGGCCAGTAGTCGGGTCGGCCGTCAGTTCGGCGGCCAATCAGCGGCCGACGGCAGCTCAGCACCCCTGCTCACCTCGGCCGGCTGGGGCGCGGTCTCCTTGGGACCTCACGACAGGATGGACTCCGCCTGGGAGGAACTCGGCAGACTCCGTGGGTCACGAACGGGCACCGCCGCGATTCCAGGACGGACCTGAGCAATAATGGACGACGTACGAGGGGGCATCCGGCGATGAGCAGCACGCGCGCAGACGAGCGCACGTCTGTGGCCCCGGCGCTCCGTCTGTCCGCCACCGCGGCAGCCACCACGTGGGCAGCGATGTTGTCCTGGGGCGACTTCACCGATCTTGCTGCCCAGTTCTTGTTCACCCTGATCGCTGTCGGTGCACTCATCGCCGTCGTAGGAGCAGTCGGACGGTGGCGCCGGCTCCCCGGCGCTGCGACCCTCATGCTCCAGACGGTGTTCGGCGGAGCGGTCCTGTGCCTCTACGTCGGCGACCGTCCGTGGCCGACCGGCACCTTCTGGACGGCGATCGACGACAGCTTCTCCGCCGCACGCACCTACGCGGCGCCGGTCCCAAGCACCGCCGACATCAGTGTCCAGCCGTTGCTCGCGATCGGCGGCCTGGCAGCGATGCTGCTGGTCGACCTCCTGGCCTGCACCCTGCGCCGCGCCCCGCTCGCGGGCCTGGCCCTGCTGATCGTCTACAGCGTGCCGGTGAGCATGCTGGACACTGGCATCGCGTGGTGGGTCTTCGCGCTCACTGCTCTCGGCTTCTTGATGATCCTGTTCCTGCAGGAGCAGGAGCGCGTCGGCCGCTGGGGGCGCTCGTTGGACCCGGGCACGTCCTCGTCCCACCGGAGCGAGGCTGTCCGCGCCAGCGCCTTGCTGGTTGCCGTGGGCGCCACTGCGATCGCAGTCGTGGCCCCGCTAGCGATTCCGACATCCGACCTCGGACTCTTCGGACTGGGCGCTGGTGCGGGTGGCGACAACCAGATCACCATCGACAATCCGCTGACCGACCTGCGCCGCGACCTACGGCGCGGGCCCGACATCCCTCTCCTCGAGGTGGTCACTGATGATCCCTCTCCCGACCACTTGAGGATCTCTGTCCTCAATAGGTTCTCCGACAACGAGTTCAGCTCCGGAGACCGCGACGTCCCCGCAGCCAACCTCGCCGATGGGCCGCTCCCGGAGCTCCAAGGCGTCAGTGCCGCGGTCGCCGCCGGGGCGAGACAGTTCAGCTACTCGGTCAATGTCGAGCCCGAGTTCGACTCCCGGTGGCTGCCCACCCAAGCGCCGATCACCTCGATCGAAGCCGCCGGCGACTGGCGCTTCGATGCCTCCACGATGGACTTCCTGGCCAGCCAGGACGACCTGTCCACCACCGGGCTGAGCTATGAGATGACTGCCGTCGACTATGACTTCCGACCTGAGGACCTACGGGTGACGCCCCTGGCCAGCGACGAGGTGAGCGACGAGGTCACCGCGCTCCCCGAGCAGCTGCCCTCGATCGTCAGTCAGCTCTCGCGCGGAGTCACGGCGGGGGCCCGGACCAAGTACGACAAGGCAGTCGTCCTCCAGCGGTGGTTCCGCGAGGACGGCGGTTTCGTCTACGACCTCGACGATGCACCGAGCGCCAAGGTCGGGACCGACGAGCTCGAGGCGTTCTTGCTCGAGGACACCGGGCGCGTGGGGTACTGCGAGCAGTTCGCCACCGCGATGGCCGTGATGGCGCGCGTCCTGGACATCCCCTCGCGGGTGGCGGTGGGCTTCCTGACCCCGGATCGGACTGCTCCGGACACCTATCTCTACAGCGCCCACGACCTGCACGCCTGGCCCGAGCTCTACTTCCCAGGCGCTGGCTGGGTCCTCTTCGACCCGACGCCCGGCAGACGGGTCAGGAGCCGCTACCTGCCGGCGTACACGACCCGGGGAACCCAGACCGCGTTGCCGACCAACAGTCCCGACGCCCAGACCTCCCGGCAGCCCTCGGCGCGACCCACAGCGCAGGACCCGTCCGGGGGTGCCACCCCGACCGCCGAGGACACCGACGCGGGTGGAGCGGGCAAGGACACCGGATCCTCGGTGCCTTGGACTCCTGTCTTGCTCCTGCTCGCTGTGCTGACTCTGCTGGCCGCACTGGCGACAGCCCCGAAGGCGTGGCGGGCCAAGCAGCGGGCGCGTCGACTGGCAGGTGGTCCCGAGTCGGTCTGGGAGGAGCTGCGCGCGACCACGCTCGACCTGGGCGGCGCATGGCCCGAGCACCGATCACCGCGCGCAACGCTGGCAGTCCTGGTGGCAAGGTTCGGCCGAGACGGTGACGAGTCCGAACGGCCGGCGACCGGGCCCGATCGCGCCCCCGAGGCAGTCTCGGCCCTGGCTCGCATCGTCCATGCCCTGGAGCAGAAGCGCTATGCGCCTCCTCGGAGCGGCGCTGCGGGTGGCCCGTTCGGCGACGACGCGCTCCGGTGCTGTACGGCGCTGATGGCGGGGGCCTCGCCCCGAGTGCGCCGCCGTGCTACGTGGCTGCCACGTACGGTCCTGCACCGGCGCCGGGTCGTGGAGGTCGAGCACACCAGTCGGACCGGCGAGCTGGTCGAGCACATCTGAGGCCGGTGCCGGTGGCGTTGAGCCTTGGCTGGATCCATGATGGTCTCGGAAGCATCAGGTGCCACAGTCCGCTTCCCGGGCAGCCCTCAGGACGATCAGTACCCGCCGGTCTCCCGGCGACGACGCCAACGCGATTCCATCCGCTCCATGAAGGAACCCGACGAACCGGCGCGCGTACGACTGCGCTTGGCACGGCTCGAGGAGCGTCCCCCCTCGAGCACCGAGAACCCCGACGGGTGCCCGGCTGTCTGGTCCTGGGGGCCAGCCTGCTGCTGGCCGCGCATCGCTCCCAGCGCCAGGGTGGCGGAGCCGAGCATCAGGACGAAGCCGACGATGCCGACGTACCAGCGGTTGTAGATCGCGCCGGCCATCAAGATCGTGATCCCAGCGGTAAAGGCGACAGCGGCGATGATCGTGCGACGTCGCGCACTTTGCCGCATCGTGGCGCCCCGCAGGGTAGAGGCGAACTTGGGGTCCTCCTCGATGAGCGCGCGCTCCATCTGATCGAGCAGTCGCAGCTCCTCATCGGAGAGTGGCACCGGGTCCTCCAGGTCGTACGCGTCGGGCGTCATGCGGGGGTGTTGATCCCAAGGATAGGCAGCCATCCTGCGGAACGGTAGGCGGGAGCCCTATTTTCACAGGCAATCTTCACCGGTGGGCAGATCAACCCTGTCCGCGCGGTCAGCGCAACAAGCTCGCGGAGCGGATGGCGGAAGCACCGAAGCGACGTGTCGCCCGGTCCACGGCTCGATCAGCGTCCGCCCATCCACGCTCCCGCTCCCCCAGGACGCCCTGGCGCTGCACCCGCTCCCGGGGTTGCAGGCCTGCTACGCGGACGCCCACCAGCCGCACCCGGGCACGCTGCAGCCCGAGGGCGTCATACAGCCGGACCGCCGCGGCGTAGACCTCCTGGGTCACGTCGGTGGACTCGGCCAAGGTCCGGCTCCGGGTGATCGTGGTGAAGTCAGCAAAGCGCACCGTGATCGTGACAATGCGTCCGGCCACCTCCGCCGCCCGGAGCCTGGCTGCGACCTTTGCGGTGAGCTTGAGCACCTCGCGCAGCACCACCTCCCGGTCGTCGGTGTCGCGCCCGAAGGTCTCCTGAGCACCCACGGACCGCTCGGGCTCGACGTCCCCGACGCGCGCACCGTGCCCGAAGGCTCCGCCGCTCCGTGGCGCAACCTCTCGCCGATCGGTGCCCCAGGAGAGATCGTGCAAGTGGGCGCCGAGGTGCTGACCCACCGCCCGCTGGAGCGTGTGGACCGGGGTGTGCGCGACGTCGCCGACCGTGACCAGCCCGAGCCGGTGCAACATCGCCTGGGTCTTCTCTCCCACCCCGTAGAGGTCTCCGACGTCGAGGGGGTGCAGGAAGGACGTCACCCCTTCCGGTGGCACCACCACTACCCCGTCAGGCTTGGCCCGCTTGCTCGCGAGCTTCGCGACCGAGATCGATGCGGCGATCCCGACCGAGCAGGTGATGCCCTGCTCGTCGTGGATCGTGGCGCGAAGGTCCTCGGCGATCTCCAGCGGACTGCCGAGGCGACGCAAGGAGCCCGCGACGTCGAGGAACGCTTCGTCGAGCGAGATCGCCTCGACCAGCGGTGTCGTGCGGCGAAACAGCGCCATCACCGCTCCCGACACGGTGGTAAAGGTGTCGTAGTCCGGTTGGAGCACCACCGCCTGGGGACACAGCCGGCGCGCCCTGGTCGCGGACATCGCGGAGCGCACCCCGTAGGCACGGGCCGGGTAGTTGGCCGCCAGCACCACTCCTCGGTGCCCACCACCCACGATGACCGGCAGGTGCTGCAGCTCTGGTCGGTCCCGGAGCAGGACCGAGGCATAGAAGGCGTCCATGTCGACGTGCAGGATCGGCGTGGACGTCGACGGAGCGTCCGAGCGACTCACGTCCACGACGATCCCTCGCGGATCCAGGGGCAAGAGCCGAGTCGGCTAGCGCGCCAGCAGGTGAACCTGTGTCGCAAGTGGGAGGTACTCCGAGCGCCCGGCCACAGCGCGCTCGAGGTCGACCAGGGCCCCAGTCGCGCCGGGCTCGAGGTCGAGCAGCGATCCGGGAACGAGGTCGGCGAAGACACGGACCCCGTGCACCGAGAGGATCTCGAACCCTCCCTCGAGCAGGAGGTCGCCCGCCTCGTCCTGGGTGAAACGGCGTCCCGTGCGCCCGTGGCTGCCCGAGTCGTCGAGCAGGGCAGTCGCCTGGGCGAAGTGACCAGCCATGGCCCGAGCGACGACCGCGGCGTGGTGCTGGGCCAGGAGCAAGCTGAGATGACCACCCGGACGCAGCACCTGACGGATAGTTGCCACCGCGGCAGCGGGATCGTCGACGACCTCGAGCACCCCGTGGCACAGGACCAGGTCGACGCTGTCGGCGGCGACCACGTCCAGCAGGTCGGACAGGTCACCCTGCTCGCCGGAGACCGCGACGCCCTGCTCACGCGCCCGGCGATCGAGCGACGCCAAGGCGTCCGGGCTGGGATCGATGACCGAGACCCGGTGACCACGCTCTGCGATGCGTACCGCGGAGCCTCCGGTGCCGCCGCCGATGTCGAGCACGTCAAGCGGGCGGTCACTGGTGAGGATGGGGTCCAGGACGTCCCAGACCACGGCGGTGCGGGGGGCGGCACGGCGATCGCTGGCGGACATGGGATCAACCCTAGTGCTGGGTCCACCCGAGTCATCCGGGACTGCCTGGCGAACGGTGCCACAACGTGCGTGGGACTTGTTTCGGGTTCTCGCCGGCCGCCTTGACGTCGGCATACGGCGACATCGCGAACCCGCTGCTGTGCACCAGCACCCGGCGGGTGGTCGGTCCAGCGGTCGGCCCAGCGGTCGGCCCCGTGGTCGGCCCAGTGATCGACCCTGTTTCGGCCTCCGTCCCGGGACGTCCTCCCGGACGAGGAACAGCAGCGATCAGGTCGTGGACCGCCCCGATGCCTTCCCGACGCCACAGACCGTGCAGCTCTGAGAGCTCCCAAGCACCGGTGGCGCGCACCGAGACTCCGCGGTGCCCGGTCCGGCGCAGCTCACCTCGGACCACCAGCAGCCAGGACCCGAACACGGTCTGCGCACAAGGACCTTGGGCGTCCTCGAAGAAGGTGGCATCGACCGGCCCCGTGGAGTCGTCGAGAGTGAGGAAGACAACGCGTCGACCGCTGCGGATCGGCGGCGTCTGGGTGGCGACCTTGACGCCGGCCACGAGCAGCTCGCTCCCACTGCGCTGCCCCAGCAGGTCACGGCTCTGGGTAGTGCCGAGCGCAGTGAGGAAACGGGCATGCGCGTCGATGACGTGACGGCTCACGTCAAGGCCCAAGATCTCCAGCTCGGCCGCCGTCGACTCGGCCGCGCTCATCTCAGGCAGTCCGGAGATCTCGCCCTCGTGGGGCGCATCGCCGAGGTCGAGGCTCAGCTGCACCGACTCGACCGGGCTCGGGACCAGGCTCGTCCTGCCCTGGGCCGAGGCCCTCGCCCAGACCCCTTGCTCACCGAAGGTGTGCCGCTCCGGTGCCGGGGTGTTCTCACGCACGACGTGATCGGTGCTGCTGCGAGCCGCCGCGTCGTCGATGCGCACATCAGCGGGACGAGCACGCCCACTGACCCGTCGAGCAGCCAGCCCGCGCCCGCGCCCTGTCCTCTCGACCACCTTGTCGAAGCGCTCGAGCTCGGCGGCTTGGAGCAACAGGTCCCGCCGCGTGCTTCCACGGCGGGCTGAGACCTCACCGCGGGAGCTGCGTAGTCCGATGCCGTAGACGGAGTCGAAGGCACCTGCCAGGACCAGCCGCTCCACGATCGGACGGGAGACCCGGGCCCGGTGCCAGAAGTCGGTGAGCGAGGCGTAGGGACGGGCAGCGACGGTGCGATCGACCTCGCCGGCGGTGATGCCCTTGACCTCTGAGAGGGGCAGCCGGATCCCGTAGAGAGTCGCCGTGGGGTGCGGGGGTCTCGAGGTGGACCCACCTCCGGCCCCGTCTGGCTCGCCAACCTTGGTCACGACGTACTGGCTCCCCGAGGCGTTGACATCGAGACCGAGCACCTCGATGCCGAGCCGGCGCACGTCGTCGAGGATCAGCCGCTTGGGGTACATCCCTGGGTCGTGGGTCAGGACGCCCGCCAGGAAGTGCGCCGGCCAGTGCGTCTTGAGCCAGGCCGACTGGTACGTCGGCAGCGCGAACGCCGCGGCATGGGCCTTGCAGAACCCGAACGAGGCAAAGGACTCGATCACCTCCCAGACCTGCTCGACGAAGCCGAGCGGGTAGCCCCGGCCGAGGGCACGTGGGAAGAACCACACCTTGGTCTGCGCCACGCCCTCGACGCGACCGAGCGCTCGGCGTTTCTCGTCGGCCTCGGCGTAGGAGACCCCCGTGAGCTCACCGATCATCTGAATCACCTGCTCGTGGAACACCACCACCCCATGGGTCTGCTCGAGGATCGGGCGCAGGTCCTCATGGAGGTAGGCGGGCCTCCTCCACCCGTGCTTCACGTCGAGGTAGGGCCGGATCATGTCGCTCTGCACCGGTCCCGGCCGGAACAACGAGATGTCGATGATGATCTCGGCGAAGTCGTCGATGCCGGACTTGGCGATGAGCTCGCGCTGACCTGGTGACTCGATCTGGAAGACCCCCAAAGTCTTGGCGCTGCTGATCATCGCGTAGGTCTCTGGGTCATCGAAAGGCACATGGGCCTGGCTGTCGAGATTGACCTCGACGCCGTCGACCCGCTCGATCTCCGCCACGGCGTGCGCCATCGCCGACTGCATCCGGATGCCGAGCACGTCGAGCTTGAGCAGGCCGAGGTCCTCGACGTCGTCCTTGTCGAACTGGCTCATCGGGAACCCGGCGAAGCTCGCCTCCACCGGAGTGCGATCGAGCAGCGTGGCATCGGAGAGGAGCACCCCGCAGGGATGCATCGCGACATGACGAGGCAGCCCGTCGAGCCGCTCCACGAGATCGAACATCACCTCGAGCCTGGTCTCACCGAGACCTGCTGAACGCAGCTCAGGCAGGTCGCGCAACGCCGCCCGCGCGTCGCGGGCGCGAATGTGCGGGAACGCCTTGGCGATTGCGTCGATCTCTCCCGGCGGCATTCCGAGCGCACCGCCGACGTCACGAACCGCGTGGCGCACCCGGTAGGTGTCCATCATCGAGACGCAGGCGACCCGCTCGCCGCTGTAGCGGTCCAGGATCTGCTCGTAGACCTCAGGGCGTCGGGCGGACTCCACGTCGATGTCGATGTCGGGCAGCGCACCGCGCAGCGGCGAGAGAAAGCGCTCCATCAGCAGACCGTGCCGAATCGGATCGACCCCCGAGACACCGAGCAGGTAGTTGACCAGGCTCCCCGCACCCGAACCCCGCGCTGCTCAGCGCACCCCCATCTCGCGGATCAGGTCAGTGACGTCAGCGACGGTGAGGAAGTACGAGGCGTAGCCGAGGCGGGAGATCAGGTCGAGCTCGTCGTCGAGCCGCTTCCACACGACTTGGCGTGGACCCGACCCGTAGCGGCCACCGATCGCCCCGTCGCAGCGGGCGCGCAAGGCGATGTCGGCGCTGGCGTGAGCGGTGGAGGGGCTGAGCTCCGGGAAGTGCACCTCGCCCAGCCCCAGGTCGGCGACGGGGTCCAAGGCGCACCGGTCCGCGAGCGCGGCAGTGGTGGCCACCAGCCGGGTGGCGCCCCGCCGGATGTCCTGTCCCGCCAGTCCGGAGGCGTGACAGATCTCCTCGGCCACCTCGTGCATCTGCTTGCCCGACTTCAGGAAGCCCTCCGCGTTCCGGCGCTCGAGGTGCCGTTTGTCGAGGACGACCAGTCGCCGGGCTGCGTCGAGGACGTCGACCGTGACCGCGTCGCGTCGTGTCGCGTACCGAACCGCGTTGGTGAGGACCGCCGACAGTCCGGCCCGTCGCGCAAGCCGAGCCATTGAGGCGGCATGCGGTGTGGTGCCGGGGCCCCAGCCCTGCGCATGGCTGCCCGGCAGCCCGTGCGAGACCAGCTCGATGACCAGGTGGGTGGCCGGGACCAGCTGCTGCCATGGCGCGAGCGCGGCGGCGGCGAGGTCCTCCCGGCGACGGCTTGCGGCGAGGCCGACGTCGGAGCCGGGGCCGAGCAGCACGATCAGGTCACCACCGGCCAGGAGACCGGGCACTCCCTCAGGCAGGCGCGCGAGGTCGAGCACCGGGCGTCCTCGCTCCCCGGCGAGGTGCACCGCGGAGACCAGTCGGCACACCGCAGCCCAGCCGGCCCTGCCGCCACCCGTGTCCGCGCTGGCCAGGAAGGTGGCGCGCGGCACTCCACCCTGCTCGGGAGGCAGGTCGCGGTAGGCACCCCCGCGGATCGGTGAGCGGACAGCGCGAGGGGATGCCCCGCTGGCGCGGTAGGCGAGGTTGACGCCGAGGACCGGACGGATCCCGGCTCGTCGGCAGGCCTTCACGAACTTGACCGCGCCGTAGGTCCCGTCGCGATCGGTCAGCGCCAGCGTGTCCATCTCCTGCTCAGCAGCTCGACCCACCAGCACGTGCGGGTGCGAAGCGCCGTACTGCAGGGAGTAACCGGACGAGACGTGTAGATGGGCGAACGGGTCGGGCATGCGGGCCTCCAGCCGGATCGACCCCTGACTGAGCAGAACGAACATGTGTCCGAGCTGTGTGAAGCAGAACGCCCGCCAAGGTCGCGCCCACCGCACCGGATGAGGATCCAACGCGAAGGGCAGCGATCGTGCAGGCTCGGGTGCTGCGCGCTCAGGACACGTGGCGCACCAGGTGCTCGCACATCGGAGCGTGCGGCATCAGCCCGAGGGCGGACTCGACGATCCCGAGGAAGCGGTCCGCGTCGCGGACCAGGTCATCGGACTCGCGCTCGGTGACCGCACGAGTCGAGCCGGCCTCGGCCGCGGCGCGCTTGCCCGCCCCGGCGGCAAAGAACGAGGCCCACTCCCCCAGCTCAGGGGCGACCTCGGCGAGCAACACCCACGCGTTCTTCTGTGGGCGTCGCCGTGCAGGGGTCGGCCTGGCCCGAGCGGCGAGCAACGCCGCGGCCGCTCGCAGCGCAGCGACGTGGGCGCAGGCGTAGCGAGTGGCGACGTCCCCGGTGCCGATCGCATCGCTCAGCGACTCTGCCGCCCGCAGCAGATAGGAGTGGGTGATCGCAGGGAGGTGATAGGGACTGAGCTCGGAGCCCGGAGTCGCATGAGAGGCAGACACGGTCATCGCCGCCACTCAGTCCGCGCAGCCGACGAGGGCCCAGCGGCCGTCTTCGAGGTCGAAGGCAAGCTCGAAGACGCCGGTCGTCGCGGTGCTAGGGGCACCTCCGCGGCCGGCTTCGACTCGCCACAGCTCGCGCTCGCGCAGAAGATCTGACACCGGTCGTGCGGCCAGTCGTGGTCGCAGCCCACCCGTCTCAGGCGTCGCCTCGTGACGATCGGTGCCCAGCACGGCCTCGACCTCACGCGAGGCCCACCAGGCCCCGGTCTCGATCCAACCAGCCAGCACGGCTCGCACCTTCCACAACCGGCCGCGCCACAAGAACTGCTCGGGCGCCTCTCCGCCGTGGACCGAGCCGGGCACCCACCCTCGGCGCACCTCGACGGGATCGTCATAACGCCTCATCACCGGCCTCCTGCTCTGAGCACGTGCGTGGACCGGCGGGGCCGGGGGTCGAGGTCGACCCCACCGGGTGATCGAACAAATGTTCGAACGATCCGAACGGTACACCCGCCTCCCGACAGCGCGTCAAGGGTGGAGTTCCGCGACCCTCTTGCGTGACCGGGCAGCGCTGGTCGGGCACCTGGTGAGCGCCTGGTAGGCGCAAGCGCCGGGCAGGCGCCTCAGAGGGTCGGGCTCAGACCCTCCGACCCCTCGGGGACCCGCGCCAGGAAGGCAGTCGTCGAGGGCAGGTAGAGCAGGACCAGCAGTACTGCGGCCAGCACGAGGATCACGATCGAGGCGATGAGAAACTCCATCGGCGGGTCGGTCCGCAAGCCGGAGGTGACCGCGATCGCTACCAGGAAGGCGCCCGCGGCGATGCAGTGCCTGGACCAGTTGTGCCCCCCGCGAAAGAAGGCCAGCAGGACCAGGAGCAGGCCCGAGATCACGACGTACAGCACCACCACCACGGGCGTGAAGGACGGCGGCACGCGGGTGTCGTCGGCAGATCGCCCCTGTCCGCCGACCCAGGCAGCAATGACGTCGTCATCGCGCAGCACGGCCATCAGCGTGGTCGCTGCCGCGACGGCGAGCAGCAGCCAGATGATTCCCGAAGCGCGCGTGACCGACGCCGGTCGACGGACCTCGGTGATCATCTCGCTCATCTGTTCCTCCAGGCATCGTCGGCAGGCTGGCGACCTCCGATCGCCGCCAGAGGGTTCTTCGCCGTGCCCGAGCATAGGGTCGCACCCATGTCGCGCGAGCACACCTCCATCACCCGGTTCCGAGACGCCCACGCACACCTGGGCGGCGCCGGCGAGATCGTCATCCTGCCTGATGCGGTCCACACCGCAGCCCTCGCGGCCGAGTCGCTCGGCTGCGAGGTCGGGGCAATTGCCAACAGCCTTCTCTTCGATGCCGGAGGTCGGCCGGTGCTCGTGCTCACCTCAGGGGCGCACCGTGTCGACACCGGCAAGGTCGGGAGGCTCATCGGCACCGAGCGCCTCGACCGAGCCTCCGCAGGCTTCGTCCGTGAGCACACCGGGCAGGTGATCGGCGGCGTCTCGCCGCTCGGCCACCCGGTTCCAATACCTACCTACCTCGACCACTGGCTTCAGCGTCACCCCGTGGTGTGGGCTGCGGCGGGGCATCCGGCGGCGGTGTTCTCCACGACCTACGAGGAGCTCCTTGCGCTCACCTCAGCGACACCGATCGACGTGGCGTGACGGTCAGCCTCGTTCGCAGGATGTTGGCTGAGCCATCCCTCCCGAGCACCGCCCCGCTCGCTCCGGGGACCCGAACCACGCAATAGGGTCGATACATGGCACAGGTGGTGGTCGTCGGCGGCGGGTACGGCGGTCTGGCGAGCGCCGTGAGGTTGGCCAAGCTGGGCCACGACGTGACGCTCGCCGAAGCCTCCGGCGCCCTCGGTGGCGCCCTCACCTCCGTCAGCCAGGACGGCTGGACCTGGGACGCCGGCCCTCAGTCCCTGCTCGTACCCGCGGTCGTGCGCGATCTCTTCCGCAAGAGCGGACGACCGCTCGGCTCCGAGCTGGGACTGGAGGGCGACGACGGTCTCGTTCCGCTCGAGGTGATCCGCGAGCACCGCTTCGTCGACCACTCCGTGCTCCGGCTACCCGGCGGGTCACGGCGCGCCCAGAGCGAGGCGTTCGAAGAGCTGGGGCCGGGCCTGGGCGCAGCCTGGAGCTCCTACGTGTCGGACTTCGCTGAGGTCTGGGACCTGCTGCGCCGCCACTACTTCGAGGAATCGTGGGATCGCGAGTCCGTGCCGCAGGACATGGCCCGACTGTTCGGCAGCCGCGACGTCCTCCACAAGCACCTCCGCCGATCCTTCCGCGACGACCGCCTCGCAACCGTGGCCGGCCACACCTTCGTCGCTGATGGACACGACCTGCGCAACGTGCCGGTCTGGGCGGGGGTCGTCACCTACCTCGAGCAGCTCTTCGGGGCCTGGACCCTGCCGGGAGGGTTGCACGGCCTGCGCGACCTGCTCGTCTCCCGCCTGGAGACCCGCGGCGTCACGGTTCTGCTCGACACCGCCGTGAGCGACGTGGTGGTCCGCGAGGGTCGAGCTGTCGCTGTGCGCACCGACCTCGGCGAGATCCCCGCCGACGTGGTGGTGTGCGCCATCGACGCGCGGCGGCTGCCGGCGCTGGCGACCTACGTGAAGCGTTCGATGCCGGCGATCCCTCCCGTGGTGACGCACCTCGGGTTGAGCAGCGACGTGCCAGACCTCGCCCACGAGGTGGTGATCCACGGAGACCCGATGATCGTGATCCGTCCGGGCGGGACGTGCCCCGAGAACGGCGTCGCCTGGACGCTGAACGGGCGGGGACGCCTGGCTGAGGACATGCTCACCGTGCTCGCTCGCGCGGGCATCGACGTGCGCGAGCACGTCCTCGCTCGCGTCGACCGTTCCCCTCTCGATCTCGTCCAGGCCTGGGGCGGATCGCCGTACGGCGTGCTGTGGCAGGGTCGCGGCACCGTCAGCCAACGGCTCGGGCCCACCACCCCGGTCGCCGGTGTCTACGCAGCCGGGGCACACGCCACACCCGGCGCCGGTCTCGCCTACGTCGGACTGGGCGCGGCGCTGGTGGCGGCCGAGGTCGGACCGGCCTGAGCCGCCTGGACAGCCGCCTACGCGGTGATCTGCAGCCGCTCGAAGATCTCGAGCGTCGCGCGGGAGTTGTTCAGCGTGTAGAAGTGCAGGCCAGGAGCTCCACCCGCGAGCAGCTCCTCACACAGCTCGGCCGCCAGCGCGATGCCTTCGGCCCGGATGGCCTCAGCGTCGGCATGCGCCGAGATCCGCGCGATGACCTCCGGGGGCACCTCGGTGCCGACGAGCTCGCCTTGGCGACGGATGGCGTTCAGGTTCAGGATCGGCATGATGCCCGGGAGGATCGGCATGTCGATCCCCCGCGCGCGCACCCGCTCGACCAGGCTGAAGTAGTCATCTGCGCGGAAGAACATCTGGGTCACCGCGAACTCTGCACCGGCGCGGGCCTTGGCAACCAGCACGTCGGCGTCGTGGTCCAGCGACTCGGCGTTGGGGTGTCCCTCAGGGAAAGCAGCGACGCCGACCCGGAAGTCCCCACGCCCGCGCGCCAGCTCGACGAGGTCGGTGGCGTAGGTCAGCCCGCCCTCGGTCGGGGTCCAAGCCGCTCGCGGGCCCTCGGGAGGATCGCCGCGCAACGCCATCAGGTGGTGGACCCCGGCGGCGGTGTAGGAGTCGAGGATCTTCTCCAGCTCAGCACGGGTGTGTCCGACGCAGGTCAGGTGAGCGACCGGCGTCAGCGAGGTCTCACGGGCGATCCGACCGGTGATCTCGACGGTCAGGTCCCGCGTCGACCCGCCGGCGCCGTAGGTCACCGAGACGAAGCTCGGACCATAGGGCTCCAAGGCGTTGATCGCCTTCCAGAGGCGCTCAGCACCGGCCTCGTCCTTCGGCGGGAAGAACTCGAAGGAGATCGAGCGGTCTCCACCACCGATCAGCTCACGCATGCTTCTTCCCGGACCCGTTGCCATGCGCACAGCCTAGGAGAACTAGCCTCACCAAGGTGAATGGCGACAGCGGTTGGGACCACGTGAGGTTCCGCACGGACCTCGATGCGGCCCTGTCCACGTTCCTCGACGGCCAGGTCGAGCGACTCGTGCCACTCGGCTCCGATGCCGACCGGCTCGTGGCCGAGGCCCGGACCGCGGTCGCGGGTGGCAAGAAGTTCCGCGCGGCCTTCTGCTCCTGGGGTTTCAGGGCCCTGGCAGCTCCCGTGGATGCCGAGCAGGAGCGCGCGCTGCTCCGCGCCTGTGCCTCGCTGGAGCTCCTCCACGCCAGTGCTCTCGCCCACGACGACCTGATGGACGCCTCCGACACTCGACGCGGACGCCCTGCCACCCACCGGACGTTCGAGCGCGAGCACCGCGCTGCCTCGTGGCGGGGCAACCCTGAGCAGTACGGCGCCGCAGCAGCGATCCTGCTGGGTGACCTGCTCCAAGGATGGGCAGATGAGCTCCTCCGGCGCTGCGGTTTCGGGTGGGAGCGCGTCGGCCCAGCCCTGGAGGTCTTCGACCTGTGCCGCACCGAGGTCATCGCCGGGCAGTTCCTCGATGTCTCGGTCCAGGCGCGCGGGCGCGCCGACGTCGACACCGCAATGACCGTGCTGCGCTACAAGTCTGCGAAGTACTCGATCGAACGACCATTGCACGTGGGCGCTGCCCTCGCCGGTGGAGGCCGGGCCGAGATGGCGGCACTGTCCTCCTTCGGCCTGCCCCTGGGCGAGGCCTTCCAGCTCCGCGACGACCTGCTGGGGGTCTTCGGGGACCCGGCAACCACCGGCAAGCCTGCGGGCGACGACCTGATCGAGGGCAAGCGCACCGTGTTGGTCGCGCTGGCGCTCGACGGCGCTCCCCCGGCCGACGCGGCGCTCCTGGACCGCTCGCTGGGCACGCCTCTCGCCCCCGTGGAGGTCGAGCGGCTGCGGGAGCTGATCGACGCCAGCGGCGCCACCGCGCAGGTGGAAGCGGTCATCGACGAGCTCGCAGGCATCGCCGTGGGTGCTCTCGACCAGGAGCTGTTCGACCCGTCGGCCCGCGAGGTGCTCCGCGACCTCGCCGCCGCAGTCACCCAGCGCGTCCTCTGACCCGAGCCCCCCTTCCGTCGAAGGGTCAGAGCGCACGGACCGCCTCTCGCCTGCCGCTACCGGCGGTCGACGCCGGGAATCGAGGGACCCTCACCACGCAGCAGCGTGGTCACGCTCGAGGAGCCGAGCAGGTCGACCACGATCGAGGCGAGGCGAGGTTCTGCCCGGGCGAGGACGCCCCAGTCGTCCCAGAGCAGCACCTGCGACCCGGTGCAGTCGGAGAGACAGTCGGCCAGCGCGTCTAGGTTGCGTCCGTAGTACTCGGGAAAGCCCAGCGCAGCAGCGATCGCGGGATGGAAGTCGCTCGCTGTCGCCAGGTCCGCACCTCGCAGGTGCGCAAAGCCCCACCCCGCACGGCGCACCGCTCCGCGCACGTAGGCGACGTCGAGCGCCGAGGACCACAGGTGCACGCCGGGCACGAGCTCGGCGTCGAGCAGCGACCGCAGCGGGCTCACAGCACGATCCGGGAGAAGGACTCGTAGTGGTCGTCGGTCCAGTAGAGCTCCGCGTCGGCGCCCTCGACGATGCGGCGCGCTCCCCGGTCGTAGGAGCCGGGCGTCTCGACCGTGAACTCCTGGTAGTAACCGCGCTCGCGATCGGGCAGCAGCCCCTCGTAGTTGCCGAAGGTGCTGCCGTCCTTGTCGTAGAGGTACGGCGGCCCGTCGTCGATCATCTGGACGGTCTCGGCAGCCTCCGGCGGGAGGTCGAGGAGGTAGACGGTGGGCAGGCCGGAGTCGGGGTCGACAGCTGCCGCTGGGGTGCCCGACCCGGACGCCTCACTGGTGGGCGCACCGGGCGGGCGGGTGCCCGGCCCTGCTTGCCCTGGCTCCGGCGGCAGGGCTGATGACGGCTCCGGGGACGTCGAGGGACTCGTCGACGCCGCGCCGGTCTGGTCTTCGGCAGAGGTGGGCGGACCTGCGGTCCGACCGTTGATCAACCAGATCCCGAGGGCCAAGGCCAGCGCCAGCACCACCACCACCGCTGCTCCGGTCGAGCGACCCGGCCGCGGAGCGGAACTGTCCTCGGGGGGCGGGACGCGAAAGACCATCGGTCAGAAGGCCATCGCTTGGGCCCGGCGCTTGACCTCGGTGCCGCGGTTCTCCCGCAAGGCGTCGATCCCGCGCCCGGGGAAGTTCTGGTCGAGGTAGAGCCAGGCGATGATCTCGCGGTCGTCGTAGCCGTTGTCGTGCATCATCGTGAGCAGCCCCGGGAGACCCTTGACCGGCGCGGCGACCGCGTCGTCGGTGACGATGAACTCGGCCGGCACCTTCTGGCCCTCACCGGGGACCGGCACCGCGGCAGCCAGCTCGTGGTCGCGGATCATCGTGCGGACCTTCGCGACCGTCACTTCGAGACGACGTGCCGCCTCGGCCCAGTCGATCCAATCGGGGACCAGGGCGGCCAGGTCGGCCTCAGCCAGCGTCGGTTCGGAAGTCATGGTTGCCATGCTGCCATGACTCGTGCGGCCGCCCACCAAGCCCGCCAGCGCCCGGCCAGCGCTCGCGCCACGCCGGACCTGCTCCGGGCACCGGGTCCGGAGCGCCGCCCCCGTAGAATGAGTGCGCTCCGGAGTCTTCCCCAACCGGCGCAGGAGGGTCCCCGTGGTGTCTGACGTGCCTGCCCAGCCCAGCGGGAGCCTGCCCTCCACCAAGCCTGCCGGGCGTCTGCTCGACGGCCGCTACCAGATCGGACCGCGGATCGCGCGGGGCGGGATGGCCGGGGTCTACGAGGCGCACGACACCCGCCTCGACCGCACCGTGGCGGTCAAGATCATGCATCCCGGGCTCGGCGACGGCGACAGCAACGACTTCGCCGAGCGCTTCGTGCGCGAGGCCCGTGCCGCGGCCCGGCTCTCGCACCCCAACGTGGTGGCGGTCTACGACCAGGGCGACGACGACGGCACCGTGTTCCTCGTCATGGAGCTCATCGCAGGGCACACGCTGCGCGACACGCTGACGAAGGAGAGCCCGATGGCGCCATCGCGCGCCTTGGCCCTGCTGGAGCCAGTGGTCTCGGCCCTCGCCGCTGCCCACCGCAGTGGATTGATCCACCGCGACGTCAAGCCCGAGAACGTTCTGATCGCCGACGACGGTCGGGTGAAGGTCGCTGACTTCGGCCTGGCCAAGGCGATCAGCGCCGAGACCCAGCACACCGCCACCCAGGGCGTGCT
Source organism: Nocardioides sp. (assembly GCA_049586475.1). GTDB lineage: Bacteria > Actinomycetota > Actinomycetes > Propionibacteriales > Nocardioidaceae > Nocardioides. The sequence goes on along the minus strand of JBAVCA010000244.1, from coordinate 37 downwards.
GATCGGCACCGTCTCCTACCTGGCGCCCGAGCTGGTC
>JBAVCA010000243.1:0-3422 GCA_049586475.1 Nocardioides sp. | reverse complement strand
AGCACCGGCGAGATCAGGCCGAACCCGATCGCGATCACGAACGCGGACGCGATCAGGACCTTGATCTCGGCCGGGATCGGAACCCGCTCCGCGGTCGTCCTGCGGGGCTTCTTGGTGGCGGGATCCTGCGTACGGAGCCTCACCCGCGTGCGGCGAGCGAGTCGAGGACCTGACGGATGGACTGCAGGCCGCGCTCGACCTCGTCGTACGACGTGGAGAGCGGCGAGAGCCCGAGACGCAGTCCATGGGGATCGCGGTAGTCGGGGATGACGTCGCGCGCCCACAGCTCGGCAGTGGCCCGCTCCATCACCGGGTGGGTGAGCGTGACGTGGCCACCGCGTCGCTCGGGGTCTGGTGGCGAGGCGAGCCCGACCTCGGGCAGTACCTCCGCTGCGCGCTTCAGCGCGAAGGAGGTCAGCCCGACCGACTTCTCGCGGATGGCACCGATGCCCACCTTCGAGACGAGCTGGAGCATGTCCTGGAGGGCCAGCATCCCGATCACTGGCGGGGTGCCGGACAGGATGCGACGGATCCCCTCGGCAGGTCGGTAGACCGGCCCCATCAGGAACGGGTCCGCGGCTCCCAGCCACCCCTGGATCGGCTGCACCAGCTCGGTGGGGTCATCGAGGAGTCGTTCGGCCACGTAGGCGAACGCCGGCGCACCAGGGCCGCCGTTGAGGTACTTGTAGGTGCAGCCGACGGCGAAGTCGGCGTCCCAGGCGTCGAGCTCGACCAGGACCGAGCCGACCGAGTGCGAGAGGTCCCAGAGCATCAACGCACCGGCCTCGTGCGCGATGCGTGTCAGCTCGGCCCCGTCGGCGATCCAGGCCGAGCGGTAGGCGACGTGGCTCAGTGCGACCAGCGCCGTCTGCTCGCCTACCACGTTGCTCAGCTGCTCGGCGGTGACTCCGGCATCGGTGTCCACCTCGATCCAGCGCATGCTGAGCCCGCGTTCAGCGGCGATCCCCTCGGCGACGTAGCGGTCGGTCGGGAAGTTGTCGCGGTCCATCACGATCTCGGTGCGCCCCGGGTCGGAGGCCTGCAACGCCACGGCGGCACGCATCAGCTTGTAGAGCAGCACCGTGGTGGAGTCACCCACGATCGTCTGGCCCGTCGACGCCCCCAGGCACTGCGCGCCGATGGCATCCCCCAGCACCTCGGGCAGGTCCATCCAGCGCTCGTCCCAACCGCGGATCAGGCGCCCGGCCCACTCCTCCTCGACGAACGCGCGCAGCCGTTCGCCGGTGACCCTGAGGGGTCGGCCGAGCGAGTTGCCGTCGAGGTAGACCAGCGGGGTGTCGGTGCCGACGAACAGGTCGCGATGGGCGGCAAGGGGGTCGGCGCGGTCGAGATCGACGGCGGTGGGGACAGTCACCAGGAGAGCCTAGTCTCGCCCTGGGGGTGGTCCGAGATGGCCGGCGCGCACCCGCCGACGCCATGCCCGGTGCCAGGTGGCGGGTGACAGCTGGGCGTCTGCCCGCTCGATACCCTGATAGCCCTCCGCTCGACCCAGCGCCTAGGTTGCCTGCGTGGAGATCCGCACGCTCGACCTCATCGACCACGAGGCTCAGTTCCGTCTGGGCGCCGAAGCTTTCGGCTCCCCGCCCTATCCGGCCACCGTCCCGGAGGCACCAGCTGCGTTGCCGGCGGGTCGCGAGGTGTGGGGAGCCTTCGAGGCCGACCAGCTGGTGGCTCGCGTGGCAGCGCACTCCTACGAGTCGTGGTGGCACGGCAGCCCGGTAGCGACCTGCGGAATCGCCGGCGTCACCGTTGCCCCCGAGCACCGCGGCTCCGGACTACTTCTTCCGCTCTTCGAGGCCGCGCTGGGCGCCGCGGCTGAGCGCGGCGAGGTGCTCTCGACGCTCTACCCGACGGCCACCGGGATCTACCGCTCCCTGGGCTACGAGCTGGTGAGCAGCCTCGACACGATCGAGATCAATACCGCTGAGCTCGCCGGCGTACGCCCGTTGACCGCGGCGCGGACCCGCCGAGCGACCGTGGCCGACCTCCCCGCCGTCCGCGCGCTCTACGACCGGTGGGCCGCGTTGCAGAACGGGCCCCTCACCCGGACCGGACCTCGCTTCGTCACCACTGACGACGAGCTCCTCGCCGACGTCACCGCGATCAGCCTGGCCGTGGACGCCGAGGACGTCGTGGTCGGCTTCGCCACCTGGGACCGAGGCGCCGGCTACGACCCGACCACCTCGGTGATGCAGGTGCACGACCTCCTCGCCACCACCCTCGACGGCTACCGGGCACTGTGGAGGATGTTGGGCTCCTTCTCCCCGGTCGTCGGCCGCGTGCGCCTCGTCTCCTCCGGTCACGACGCCGCCCGTCTGACCTTGCCGTCCGCCACGTGGCGCATCGTCGAGCGGCACCCCTACATGCTCAAGGTCAGCGATCCCGCTGGCGCGCTGAGCGCCGCGGCGCCGTCACTCCCCGGTCTGAGCCCCGTCGAGGTCGAGTTCGCCCTCTCCGGCGATCGGCTCCGCCCAACCGATAGCTGCTACCGGCTCTTCCTGGGCGAGGGGCCCGCCTTGTGCGAGGAGATCGAGGCTGTAGGTGACGTCGCGACGTTCACCGCCCAGGGGCTGGCCTTGGCCTTCGCCGGCGCTCAGTCGTGCGCCAACCTGCGCCTGCTCGACCAGCTGAGCGGCCCTGACGAGCACGACCGGCTCCTGGACGCGGTGCTGGGTGGCCGACCACTGCACGTTCGCGACTACTTCTGACCGCTCTCGCGCGACGCAAAAGCTGGGAGGACGACTCCGCGACTCTGCCTCTCGGGCGACCTAGAAGGCCGGGCCCTTGCGCCAGGCCATCTCCTGCAGCTCGAACGTGTTGCCGTCCGGATCGGCGAAGCTCGCACCCCTGACGCCGCCCCCGAAGTCGTGGATCTCGCCGACGGCCACCCCGCGACGAACCAGGTCGGCGTGCGCCTCGTCGAGGTCCTCGACCACCAGGTGCAGACCTCGCACGCTGCCAGGAACTCCCGCGTAGACATCCAAGCCGGTGCCGAAACCGATCGAGCAGCTGGAGCCTCCCGGGGTCACCTGGACCACCCGGACTCCCTCGCTGGGCCGTACGTCCACGTCCGTGGTGAACCCCAACATATCGGCGTAGAAGGCGATGGCCCGGTCGACGTCGGACACCGGGAGCGGGACGAGCTCCAGCTTCATCTGCATGGTCGTCATCCTTCTGGTCGGCCTGGCTGGCGCTTGCTTTGCTGACGAGAGCATCCCACGCACTCCTCCTCGAAGGGTCTGCTCGCGCGCCGACCCGCATGGTTGAGAGACATCCACAAACATTCGAACACGGTAGCGAATGTCGGCGAGTAGGCGTAAGATCTAGACCATGAAGCAGGCCACCCTCGACGCGGAGACCACCGCAGTCCGGGACGCGCAAGCTGCACGCGACGCGGCCGA
>JBAVCA010000242.1:0-3839 GCA_049586475.1 Nocardioides sp. | reverse complement strand
GGCGGTGATAGCGGTACGCCGCAAACCTGCAGAAATGAACTGCAGGTCAGAACCGGAAGCCCGCTCTGACCTGCAGTTTCTTCGGTCGGGCTGACAGGATTTGAACCTGCGACCCCTTGACCCCCAGTCAAGTGCGCTACCAAGCTGCGCTACAGCCCGAAGCCCGATGGCGACCGCTCGAAGGCGGCGCCGCAAGGCGTGTGAACCATACCGCAGCCGTTCGAGAGGCACGGAATCGGTTCCCTTCCTCGCCCATCCGCTCACCGGAAGTCGCGCGAGGACTGCCGAGCCTGCAGCGCCTCGCCGGCTCCGGGAATGATCGTGTCGAGGCCGACGACGCGATCGGCGATCAAGTTGGTCACACCTTCGGAGCGTTCGAGGATGCCGCGGATGACGACTGCGACCCGGTTGCGGGCCGCCTGCCGGTGCACCTTCATCACCCCGATGGAGCACACGACGTTCAGCATCCCGGTCTCGTCCTCGAGGTTGAGGAAGGTGGTGCCCATCGCCGTCCCGGGCCGCTGGCGGTGGGTGACGAGACCAGCGACGTGCACGCGCCGTCCTGGCTCGGATGTCTGCAGCTCGCCGATGGAGCGGATGCCGGCGCGACGCAGGTCGTCGCGCAGGTGCTCGATCGGGTGGCCGCACGGTGAGGTGCCGGTGGCCCACAGGTCGGCCAAGGTGACTTCCTCGGCGCTCATCCCGGGCAGGGTCGGAGCCACCGAAGCCGGGGTAGCTCCAGCCAGGTGGTCGTCTCGCTCGGCAAACCCGGCAGCCCACAGTGCTGCGCGCCGGTCCAGGTTGAAGCACTCGAACGCACCAGCGGTGGCCAGCGCCTCGAGCTGGTCGGTGGACAGCCTGGCGCGTCGTGACAGGTCGGTGACGTCCCGGAACGGTGCCTGCTCTCGTGCCGCGACGATCCGGGCGGCCACGTCGGCGCCGATCCCTCGCACGCTGTCCAGCCCGAGTCGTACGGCGAGCCGCGCATCACGCCGGTGCCCCGGCGTGGGGTCGGCGGTGCCGGGCACCCACTCCACCCGCTCGAACGACGGACGACAGCACTCCTCGAGCCCGGTCGACGTCGTCGCCTCGACCCCATCCACCAGTGCCTCCAGCCCGCTCTGTGCTCCCGAGCGCGCCACATTGGGACGCCGCACCTCGACATCGTGGCGTCGGGCGTCGCCGATCAGTGACTGTGGGGAGTAGAAGCCCATCGGCTGGTTGCGCAGCAGTCCGGCCAGGAACGCCGCCGGGTAGTGCAGCTTGAACCAAGAGCTCGCGTAAACCAGCAGCGCGAAGCTGAGCGCGTGAGACTCGGCGAACCCGAAGTTCGCGAAGGAGAGGATCTTCAGGTAGATCGCATCCGCTGCCTGATTGACGAGGCCCCGGCGCGCCATGCCGGCGTAGAGCTTCTCCCTGATCGACTCGATGCGTTCCACTCCACGCTTGGAGCCCATCGCACGGCGCAGCAAGTCAGCGTCGTCGCGGCTGCAATCGCCCAGGGCCACGGCCATGGCCATCAGCTGCTCCTGGAACAGCGGCACCCCTCGGGTGCGCTCGAGCACCGGCACCAGGTCCGGGTGGTCGTAGGTGACCTCCTCCTGACCTGTGGCACGGCGGACGTAGGGGTGCACCGCCCCGCCCTGGATCGGGCCCGGGCGGATCAGAGCGATCTCGATCGCCAGGTCGTAGAACTCGCGCGGCCGCAGCCGGGGCAGGGTGCCGATCTGGGCGCGGCTCTCTACCTGGAACACGCCGATCGAGTCGGCACGGCACAGCATGTCGTAGACAGCCGGCTCTTCTTTGGGCATCGTCGCGAGGGTCCACTGTTCGCCCAGGTGCTCAGCGATCAGTCGCATCATGTGGTCCAGTGCGCCGAGCATGCCGAGTCCCAGCAGGTCGAACTTGACCAGGCCCATCGTCTCGCAGGAGTCCTTGTCCCACTGGAGCACGGTGCGCCCGTCCATCCGCCCCCGCTCGATCGGACACACCTCACCGATCGGACGCTCGGTGAGGACCATGCCGCCGGAATGAATGCCCAGGTGGCGCGGGGCTCCGAGCAACTGCTCGGCCAGTGCCACCACCGGCGGCGGCACGTCGTGCGTGGCGCTGTCTCCGCCGGTGACATCGCTCCCCCACCCGTCGATCTGTTTCGACCAGGCGTCCTGCTGCCCGGGCGAGTGGCCCAGCGCCTTGGCGGCGTCGCGCACCGCGCTCCGCGGACGGTAGGCAATCACGTTGGCGACCTGGGCGGCGTTGCGACGTCCGTAGGTGTCGTAGACCCACTGGATCACCTCCTCGCGGCGGTCGGAGTCGAAGTCGACGTCGATGTCGGGCTCCTCGTCGCGGTGCGCGGAGATGAAGCGCTCGAACGGCAGCTTGTAGAAGACTGCGTCGACGGCGGTGATCCCGAGCGCGAAGCAGACGGCCGAGCTCGCGGCGGAGCCTCGACCCTGGCAGAGGATGCCCCGTTCACGGGCGAAGGCCACGATGTCGTGCACGATCACGAAGTAGCCGGCGAAGTCCTTGCCGGCGATCACCTTCAGCTCGTGCTGGAGCCGGTCGCGGGCCTCCTGCTCGTGTGGTGTGCCGGCGTAGCGCTCGGCGAAGCCGCGCTCGGCCAGGACCCGTAGCCACGAGTCGGCGGTGTGTCCCGGCGGGATCTGTTGCTTGGGCAGCCCCGGCGAGGCCTTGCGCAAGTCGAAGGCGAGCTCGTCTGCGAGAGTGACGCTGCGCGCCACGGCGGCGGTGTACGGCGCGAGGGCGGCGGCGGTCTCCGCGCCACTGCGGAGGTGGGCTGTCGAGGAGAGGTCGAGCCAGCCGTCGAGCTCGGCCAGACTCCGCCTCGCCCGGACTGCCGCCATGGCCGAGGCCAGCCGGTGCTCCGAGGGTGTCGCGTGATGCACGTTGCCGGCCGCTATGAGGTCGAGGCCGTGGGTCTCGGCCAGTGCAGCCAGCTGAGCGTTGAGGACGTCGTCGCCCGGTCGCGGCGACAGCTCGACGAGCACGTTCTCCAGACCGAATCGTGCCGTCAGCCGGTCGAGCGCCTCCGAGGCCGCTCGCGGACCACCGAGTGCGAGTGCCTGCCGTACGGCACCCTTGCGGCAGCCGGTGAGGATCGCCCAGTGTCCGCGACCACGCTCGCCGAGCTCATCGAGGTCGTAGACCGGGCGCCCCTTCTCGTCGCCACGCAGGTGCGCGTCGGTCATCGCCCCCGACAACCGGTGGTAGCCCTCGACGCCGCGCGCGAGCACCAGCAGGTGACTCCCCTCGGGGTCGGGGATGCCGTTCTGAGGAGCGCTCAACCCCAGCGACAGCTCCGAGCCGTAGACGGTGAGCAAGTTGTAGGCAGCAGCGGCCTCGGCAAACAGCGGCGCTCCGTAGAAGCCGTCATGATCGGTGATCGCCAGGGCGTGCAGGCCGAGTCGCACCGCTTCCTCGACCAGATCGCTCGGCGAGCTCGCGCCGTCCAGGAAGCTGTAGTGGCTGTGGCAGTGCAGCTCGGCGTAGGGCGTGACCCCGGTCGGCGTCGCGATCGTACGCATCGGCGCGCGGTGCTTGCGCCGCGAGATCGGGGCATCGTCAGCACCGGGCAGCCCGCTGAGCTTGCGCTCCAGCTCACTCCACCTCATGGTCGGGTTGTTCCAACCCATCAGTCGTACCCGGCTTCCAACGTCCACCCCTCAGCGCCACACAGCAGCAGCCACGCTCGTCCATCGCCGGCCACCACCTGGAAACGAGCACTCCACCCAGCACCACCCGACCACCACGATTCGTCGGTCGGCCATGGCCCGGCCCACGCCGTCACCGGCTGCCAGTCCTGGCGCACGATCCGAATC
>JBAVCA010000241.1:0-5745 GCA_049586475.1 Nocardioides sp. | reverse complement strand
GCTCTGGTTCGGTCGGGTCCGTGGGGTCGAGCGGCGGGAGCGGCTGCGAGGTGTCCACCTTGCTCGTGGCGAACCCGAGGGTGAAGACCATCCGCGGGGACAGGTTGGCCGCCGCTTGGATGAGGCTCTTCAGCTGTCCGGTCTCGTTCGGGATCTGGCCCAGGATCTCGTTGAGAGCCCCGGTCAGCGGTGCGAGCTGGGTGCGCAGAACGGTCAGGTCGAAGTCGATGATCATCCCGGGCACCGTCGCCTCGGCGATGTCCCCCTCGACGCTCAGGGTCGGCTTGGGCATCGAGATCGTCAGGCCCAGCTGGGCCAGTGCCTCGGCGGCGTCGTCGGGGAGGCCGGGGATCGACCCGCCCTGGCCTGTTGCCTCGTAGCCGTCGGCGCCGTACTTGAAGCGTTGCCCGAAGATCACCAGATCGCCGTACTGCGTCTCGCCCTCGGCGATCCCCTTCACACCGTTGCTTGAGGTGCGGGAGAGCGTCTTGACGCTCTTGAGCGTCACCGCTCCCCCGAGCAGGGTGATGTCACTGACGTTGGACCGAGAGCGCGACAGGGCGATCGTGTCGACGTCGGAGGTGCTCACCGAGGTGAACCCACCGATGTCGACCAGGGCAGCCAGCTCCGGAGGCAGGAGCGGCGCGGCGTCATCGGCGGCAGCCGCGCGATTCGCGGAGGCGCTGCTGCCCAGCAGGCCGCTGAGACCTCCGGAGCCGCCCGCGATGGGAAGCGGCAGTGCTGGGAGACCGGGTCCCCCGCCACCACCCTCACCTGAGTCGGCGCCGTCCTCCTCCTCGTCGGGCTTGCCGTCGGTCGAGTAGCCGTTGATCGCTTCAGCCTGGTCCTGATCCGCGCTGGCACGTTGCATCGTTCCGGGGAACGGCTCGTCGTTCTGCTTCTCCGGGCCCCCGGGGAAGACCGCATTGACCTGGATCGGGTACCCGTTCTCCCCGAGCGGACCGGAGATCTCCTCCGGGAAGCCGAGGTTCTCGACGATGGTCTTGAAGCCCTCGCCTACCGGGCCTCCGGGCCACAGGTAGCTGGACCGGGCCCGGGCGCTGGTGGAGTCGGCGATGATGGCGGTGTAGCCGTAGCTGAGCTCGCCTTGCGGGGTGCTCGGCAGTGGGATGGTGGGCTCGTAGATCTCGACCCTCATCGGCGCTCCGGTCGACGAGGTGGAGTAGCCGACGAACCCGGGCTCAGCCTTGGCCAGCCTGACCTCGTCCAGGGCCGACGGCTGCACGGCCTGGGCCGGGCTCACGCTGATCGGCAGCAGGGCCCCCACCACGGCGGCGGCCGCGAGGGGCAGGACTGAGGCTCTCGTGCGGGACATGGTGCTCATGCTGCTCCTCCGAGGATCACATCGGACATCGTTTCGAGGATTTCGTCGGGCTCGCCGGTGGCGACGACCCGTCCGCCGGACATCACGGCGGCGTAGTCGGAGACTCGCAGCGCCGTGCGAGCGAACTGCTCGATGCACAGGATCGAGACCCCGGACTCGGCGATCTGCTGGACGGTGTCATAGAGCTCGTCGACGATCAGCGGGGCCAGTCCCATCGACAGCTCGTCGAGCAGCAACAGGGCGGGGTCGGAGGCCAGGGCCCGGGACATCGCCAGCATCTGCTGCTCGCCGCCCGACATCGTGCCGGCCATCTGCTTGCGTCGCTCGGCAAGCCGCGGGAAGTAGGCGTAGGCCGTCTCGAGCACTGCCTCGGCCGATACCCCGGCGTAGGACATCAGCGTCAGGTTTTCCTCGACCGTGAGGTTGGGGAAGACCGACCGCCCCTCCGGCACCGTGCACAGACCCAACCGGGCGAGCTCCTCGGGATCGGCGTTCTTCACGTTGATCCCGCCGAGGTGGATGTCGCCGCCGGTGGCCTCCTTCTGACCGGAGATGATCTTGACCAAGGTCGACTTGCCGGCACCGTTGGGGCCGAGCAGAGCCATCACCGCTCCGCGAGGGATGCTGAGGCTGACCCCGCGCAGCACCTCGATCCGCCCGTAGGCGGCGTGGACGTCGACCAGCTCCAGGATCGGCACGCTCATGACGGGGCTCCTTCGACGGCGGGAAAGCTGAGGGTCTCCTCGCGGGCAAAGCCCGCGTGATCGGGCGCCTCGGCTTCTTCGGAGTATCCCAGGTAAGCCTGTTGCACGCGCTTGTCGGCGCGGACCTCGGCCGGGTCGCCGATCGCGATCACCTCGCCGAAGTCCAGGACCCGGATCGTGTCGCACACGCGCATGACGAGGTCCATGTCGTGCTCGACCATGAGGATCCCGCGACCTTCAGCAGCTAGGTCGCGCAGCAGCTCACCGAAGGCCTCGGTCTCGCTCTCGTCCAGGCCCGAGGACGGCTCGTCGAGCAGGAGCAGCTTGGGGTCCCCGGCGAGGCACCGGGCCAGCTCGAGCAGGCGCGCGGTCCCGGTGGGGATCGAGTCGGCGCGGTCCTCGGCGTACGCGGCGATGCCGACCTGGTGCAGGAGCCCGTCGATGTCGGCGCGAGCCGGCTTGAGGAGGCCGGCAATGCCACGGTGGATGTCCAGGGCGACCCGCACGTTCTCCCGCACCGACAGGGAGCCGAACGCTTCCAGGCGCTGGAAGGTCCGGCCCATCCCCCGCTTGGAGCGGCGGTGCACCGGCAACGAGTTGACCACCTTGCCGTCGAAGCGGACCTTGCCCTTGGTCGGGCGCTGCAGCCCGCTGATCACGTTGAAGCACGTTGTCTTGCCGGCGCCGTTGGGTCCGATCAGTCCGGTCACCGTGCCGGCCTCGGCGGCGAAGGAGGCGTGGTTGACCGCAACGACCCCGCCGAACTGGACGACCAGGTCGTCTACCTCGAGAAGTGACATCAGGACTCCTTCGTTCCGGCGCCGACGCTGACCTCGGCGGCGTGCCGACGAGATGGATCAGCCTGGTCGAGCGCCTCCTCCAGGGTCCGGCCCTCGCTTGAGTCCGGCGCGGACGACGATCGTCTGGGCAGGTTCGGCAGGTTGACGTCGATCCGGGAGAGCACCCGGGTCTGGATCATCCGACCCACCTTGAACAGCAGGTTGGCCAGGCCGTTGGGGTCGCGGCCTGCGAACACGGCGCCGAAGCCGATGATCAGGAAGACGATCCCGCCGGCGACCGGGTTCGAGCCGGAGAGCACCGGCAGGAGCATCAGTCCGATCCCCCCGAGGGTGGCACCGGTCACCGAGGTGATCCCGAAGACCACGGCCAGCAGCAGGAGGGGCAGCGAGTTGAAGTACTGGAAGTCCGCAGCACCGATGGTGCCGCGCAGGCCGGCGAACAGCGCGCCGGCCAGGCCGGCAACTCCGGCGGAGAGGCCGAACAACGCCACTCGGGCCCACCGGAGGTCCAGCCCGAGCGTCCCGCAGGCAGCCGGGCTGTCCCGCATCGCGACCAGGAGTCGGCCGAGCACGCCCCGACGCAGCACCAGGATGCCGATCGCGACGAGAACGAAGAAGACTCCCATCACCATCACGTAGGCCTGCGTGGTCTCGACGGTGTTGCCGAAGAACGACATCCGGTTGGCCGACAGGGCACCACCGAAGCCGAAGGCGCGTTCGTTCTGGAAGACGACCTTGTCCATCAGGACCCCGAAGGCCAGGGTCGACAGGGCCAGGTAGAGCCCGGTGAGGCGCAGCACGGGCAGAGCCACGAGGGCGCCGACGGCCATGGCGATCAGGGCGGAGACCAACAGTCCGACCAGGTTGGGCGAGTCGAGCTTGGCGTAGGCCAGGGCGCCGACGCCGGCGAACGTCAGCTGCGCGAGCGACACGTGGCCGCCGTAGCCGGTCAGGAGGACCAACGAGAGCATCACCATGGCGTAGGTAGCGGCGGTCCCGACCAGCAGCAGGCGTGCCTCGGGCATCGGCGAGATCACGACGAAGAGGACGACGAGGAAGACGGCTCCGGAGATCAGCATCCGCCGGATCGTGGGCACGGGCGCTGAGACGATGCCCTTGACCTGGCCGATCCGCAGCTGCGCCTGGGGCAGGAGCACGAGCGCGGCGAAAAGGAAGAGCGGGGGGACCACCGGGCGCAGGTCAGCCAAGAAGCTCCCGGTCGGGATGTAGCCGAGCGCCATCGAGTCGATGATGCCGAGCCCCATCGCGCCCACGAAGGTCAGCGGGAGGCTCTTGAGCCGGCCGACCATGGCGGCGGCGTAGGCGTTGATGACGAGCAGGGTCAGCTCGTAGTAGCCCAGCCCGACCACCGGCACCAACAGGATCCCGGCGAGCGCAGCCAGCGAGATGCCGATGGCCCAGGACAGCGCGGCGACGGTGTCCGGCTTGCCGCCGTAGAGCTTGAGCAGCTCGGGGTTGTCGACCGCTGCGCGCATGGCGGTGCCGATCCGGGTCCGGGTGAGCAGCAGGTAGAGGGCGATCGCCACGGCGATCGAGGCCAGCACGGTGATGATCTGCTGGGCCGTCACCACGGTCTCGCCGATGCTGAAGGACTTGTCGTTGCCGGTGGCGTCGGCCAGCAGCGGCGGGACGAAACGCGGCTCCGGCGGCCACACCGCGGTAGCCACACCGATCAGCCCGACGAAGAGTCCGACGGTGACCACCAGGGAGACGCTGACCGGCGAGTCGCCCAGGCCTCGGGCGACGAAGCGTTGGATCATGAACCCCAGCAGCGGGGCGACGACCAGGAGCACCAGGGCCAATGACAGCCAGGTCGGCAGCCCTTGCCGCTGGGAGAAGTCCCAGAAGAGGAACGCCATCACCATGCCGAAGGCGCCGTGGGCGATGTTGAAGACACGCGTGGTCGTGTAGGTCAGCACCAATCCGCTGGCGGCGATCGCATAGGCGGAGCCGGTGAAGATCCCGGGGATCAGATACGCGAGAAACTTGTCCATGATCAGGCTCCGATTCCGGTGTTGATCAGGGCGTCGCAGAGGTAGTCCCCCTTCGACACCTGCTTCCAGCTGCCAGTGGTGAACCGAAGGATTCGCTGGCACTTGCCGGTCGTCTTGCCGCCGACGTCCTGCGGGGAGTGCAACCCGTTGGACGTCCAGTCGCCGATCTTGCTCAACGACTGCACCATGGAGGCCCGGTCGAGGTCTCCGCCGAGCTCGACCGCGGTCTCGAGGAACAACCGAGCGGCTGACCAGGCGTAGAGCCCGAAGAAGTTCGGGTCGGCGCCTGGGCTGACCTGCTCCAGCCAGGCTCGGTAGAGCTGCATCTCCTCGTTGCTGCTGTCATCGAACCTCGCGATGTTGGAGAAGACGTAGGAGCCTTCCGCAAGATCACCGGCCTGCTCGACGTACTTCTGGTCGTAGATGGTGGAGTCCTGCAGGTAGATCTCGGGCTGGTAGCCCTGCTGCTTCATCGCCTGCTGGATCTTGATGGTGTTCTGGTACGGGCCGAGGTAGTAGACGAGCTCGATGCCCTTGTCCTTCATCTGCTGCACGTACGGCGCAAAGTTGAACTCCGCGACGTCGATGCCCTGGAAGTAGTCGATCTTCCAGCCGGTGGTCTCGAAGGCCTTCTTGAACGACGCGGCGTTGACCGGCGCAGCGCCGGCGTTGATGTAGAGCAGCGCCACGTGCTGGGTGGCTTCCTTGTTGGTGGCCGAGAAGTAGTCGGGCATCGCTCGGGGGACCAGGCCGGGAGTCACCGACTGCGCGGAGAAGCAGGTGGCGCACTGGGAACGCTCGGGATTGACCGTGGTGGAGCGCACGTCGGGCAGCCCACACTTCTCAGCAGTCGCTGCGCCACCGGAGTCGAAGGCCGACAT
>JBAVCA010000240.1:0-4281 GCA_049586475.1 Nocardioides sp. | reverse complement strand
GGGAGATGCCGCTGGTGGTGCCGTCCGGCACGTAGACCAGGAAGCGCCCGGCCAGGCTGACCTGGCTGGTCAGACGAGCGCCCTTGTGGCCGAGCGGGTCCTTGGTGACCTGCACCAGGATCGTCTGCCCCGAGGAGAGCACGGACTCGATCTTGCGAGGGGCGCCATCCTTGTGGCCCAGGGCCGACCAGTTGACCTCGCCGGCGTACAGCACGGCGTTGCGGCCCTTTCCGATGTCGATGAAGGCGGCCTCCATCGACGGCAGGACGTTCTGCACCCGACCGAGGTAGACGTTGCCGATCAGCGAGGTCTGGGACTCCCGCGCGACGTAGTGCTCGACAAGCACCTTGTCCTCGAGCACGCCGATCTGGATGACGTCCTCGCGCTGACGGATCGTCATCACTCGCTCGACGGACTCACGGCGGGCCAGGAACTCGGCCTCGCTCACGATCGGCGCGCGGCGACGACCTGCCTCGCGGCCGTCACGACGACGCTGCTTCTTGGCCTCGAGCCGAGTCGACCCGCTGATCGCGGTGATCTCGTCCTCCGGCGAACGCGCGCGGCGCACCCGGGTGGTGGTGTTGTTGGGGTCGTCCCCGCTGTCACCCCGGTTGCCATCTCTGTTGCCACCGCTGTTGTTGCCGCTCGTGGCACCGCCTTCGTCGCCCTCGCGACGGCGACGCCGACGTCGTCGCGACGTGCCGTCGCCGGCCTCGCCGTCGTCGTCGCTCTGCGCGTTGCTGGAGTCGTCGTTGCCGGCGCCGCTGGGGTCGGAGCCCTGCTGGGGGTTCTGGTTGCGCTGGCTGCCCTGCTGGCCACTGGCCTGGCCGTCAGCGGAGCCATCACCCTGTCCGCCGCCGTCGCCGCTCTTGCGGCGTCGTCGTCCACCACGGCGGCGACGACGACGCGGGCCGCCGTCACCGGACTCCTCGTCGGAGTCCTCGTCGGAGTCGTCATCGGCGTCGGTGTCGGTGTCGGTGTCGCTGGTGTCGGCAGCGCCGGACCGGGAGCCCTGGTTGCTCCGGGGGCTGCGAGGGTTCTGGGCCTGCTCGGAGGTGCTCGGGGAGTCGGATCCTGACTGCTCGTCCGACTGCTCGTCCGACTGGTCCTCGGCTGCCGCCTTCGCCTTGGCCGCCGGAGAGGTGCGCTTGCGCGCCGTCTTCTTGGCGGGCGCGGTGTCGGCGGCACCGTCCGATGACGTCGGGTTCTCGCCGGCATCATCCGCACCGGGAAGCGGCTCGTCGGCTGGCGCAGCTACTTTCTTGGCCGGTGCCCGGCGAGTGCGCGGGGCGGGGGTTTTCTCGGGAGCCTGGAAGAGCGGCATCGGCGCGGCCGGCGCGGCCGCGTCAGCCGTAGCGTCGGCGCCGCCCTGGGCACCCTGGGTGGTGTCATCGACGCCGTTGTCCGGCGCGACAGCCTTCTTGGCGGGCGCCTTCTTGGCCGCGGCCTTCTTGGCGGGTGCCCGCTTGGCAGCCACCTTCTTGGCCGGGGGGGCGATCTCGGTGGATGCTGCTGCACCGTCGTTCACGCCGCCGGCAGGGGAACCGGTGTCGTCCCCGGCGGACTCCGCCGAGTCGGGCGACGTGGCGGCCGCCTTCTTGGCGGGGGCCTTCTTCGCCGGCGCCCGCTTGGTGGTCTTCTTCGCTGCGGCCTTCTTGGCCGGCTTGTCCGAGCCCGCCTCCGGTGTCGGAGTGTCGGGGCTGGGCTTGCTTGCGCCAGCAGCTTCCTCGGTGGTGGATCCCTGGTCAGCGTTGTCGTCAGCCATGTGCTGCTCCTCGCACCCGACCAGGTCGGGTGGTGTCTGGCACCACGTCCGGAGAAAAGCATTGGGTCCGGTGCGTGGTGCAAAGCCTGCGGGGTTCAACGACACTCTCCGCAGTGCGTCGCTGGGAGCCGGAAGTCACCTACCGCGGTCGACTGCCTGGTCGGATCGCTGTCACCGATCCGGGCCGCGTCGCGGTCTGATGACGACCTGTCCCCACCGTGTCGGGCCGCCGTGACGGACCGACGAGAACGTCGTCGGGTCGGATCTCGCGCCTGGGAGCGACGATCGCCGACCGTGACGAGTATCGCACAGTCGTCGCAACGCTCCCGATCCCGGCGACTTCGGTGCGGCGTCAGCGTCCGAGCGGATCGCCGACGGTGCCGGTCTCCTCGTCGAGCGGCCCTTGCGCCAGTCGCGTGAGCAGTGGCGCTCCGCCGAGGTCGAGACCGGTCAGGGAGGAGATGCCGGTGAGGACGTCGTCAGGGCGCACCGACGGCACCCCGTGTCGCAGCACGAGGTCGAGGCGGGCCCCAAGTGCTCCCTCGTCAGGCGCCAGAGCGGCCAGGGAGACCACCGCAGCCCGGCAGTCGAACTCGCGAAGACCCTTCTTCGTCATCCGCTCGACGGTTACCGAGGCAGCCTCCAGGAAAGCCGCGACCGCGCTGGTCGCGCCTCCGTGGTCGGCCCGGGTGTCGATGAGCCAGCGGCTGGCTTCGAGCCGGTCGGCAAGCCCTCCGGTCCCGAGCTCGGCAGCATCGACGACCTCGAGCACGTCAAGCCCCTCGGGCAGCGACTCGTCGAGGAGGGAGTGCACCACGGCGGGGTCCAGTACCTGGGCCAGGGCGATCTCGAGGTACTCCGCCTCGCTCGCCGAGCCGGTCGGTGCAGCCCCGGCGTAGGAGATCCTCGGGTGCGGGTTGAAGCCGGAGGAGTACGCCATCGGGATGCGCGCGCGGAAGACCGCGCGCTCGAAAGCACGGCTGAAGTCGCGGTGGCTGGTGAAACGCAGCCGGCCACGCTTGGCGTAACGCACGCGCAGTCGTTGGACCGGGGGTGCCTGCTGCTCGGGCGGTTGGCGGCTCATAGGGCGTCTTCTCTGTGGGACTTCATCGCAGGCGAAGGGTAGACGGTGCCGGCGCACAGCCGCGCCGGCCTTGGGTCAGGCAGGTCGGCCAGGCGCCCGAAGGCCCGACAGCGGCGTCGCCATTGTCGTTGATTTCGCCGCCGTGCGAGGGCTCGATCTGTCAGACTGCGGCTCTGTGCGCCGCTGCTCCTGCGGTGCCGCACGCCCAGGGCCGAGCCGAAGGAACGCGATGAGCAACCCCAACGACCCGTACGACGGCACGCCCGGCAGCCCCGATGAGGGCGGCCCGGGCACCCAGCCGCCGCCCCCGCCCCCGCCGTACGGAGGCCCGGACCAGGGCGGCCAGGCTCCTGGCTACGGTCAGCCGTCCTACGGCCAGGCGCCCTACGAGCAGTCGCCGTACGCTTCGACGGGCTACCCCGACGACGCCCCCAAGAGCACCGACCCGGTGTCGATCATCGGCTTCATCCTCAGCTTGACCTGCTGCCTGTCGATCGTCGGCGCGATCATGGGCGCGTTCGGGCTGCGGCGCACCAAGGACGGTCAGCGTCGCGGCCGTTGGGCCGCCGTCAGCGCCTTGATCATCGGGGTGCTCGGCACGCTCGCGTTCATCGGCATCATCGTGGCCGTGGTGTTCGTCGCCAACAGCGTGATCGGAGTCGATCAGGCAAAGGTCGGCCAGTGCGCCAACATCTCCAACGAGGACCGCGAGTCGGTGCTCCTGACCGACACATCGTGCGAGGACGCCCATGACGCGGAGATCGTCTACACCGGCACCTACAGCCAGGTGGAGAGCTCGCAGTTCGTGCCCAGCGACTCCGACGACCTGACCGACGCCGGCATCTCGTTCGGGATCTGCACCGAGCTGATGACCAACAACGGTCAGGACGCCGACCTCGAGGCGCTCGGCGACGACGTGGAGTACCAGTTCGTCACCGAGACCAGCGACCCTGCCGCCGACGAGCCGTTCTACTGCTACGTCGAGCGCACTGACGGCAACAAGTTCACCGAGAAGCGGCTTCCCTGACGACGCCGGCCGGTCTGGCGCCCTTGCCCTGCAGTGCGGACCTCAGACCACGCTGAGCGGCAGCAACCGCTGCCCGGTGGGTCCGATCTGGATCTCGGTGCCCATCTCGGGGCAGACCCCGCAGTCGTAGCAGGGGGTCCAGCGGCAGTCCTCGACCTCGACGTCAGACGAGCCGTCGGCGACGGCGAGGGCATCCTCCCAGTCCGCCCACAGCCAGTCCTTGTCCAGCCCGGAGTCGAGGTGGTCCCACGGGAGCACCTCGTCGTAGCCGCGCTCGCGGGTGGTGAACCAGGCGAGATCGACCCCGGTGCCGGCCAGGCCGGCCTCGGCGGAAGCCATCCAACGGTCGTAGGAGAAGTGCTCGCTCCAACCGTCGAAGCGACCGCCGTCGCGCCACACCTGCTC
>JBAVCA010000239.1:0-9458 GCA_049586475.1 Nocardioides sp. | reverse complement strand
ACCTGATGGTCAAGCCGGTCGTTGTTCCCGACTCGCTACGCCTGGACCCCCTGATGGCCCTCCTGCGCGCCGATGGCTTCCAGATGGCCGTCGTCCTGGACGAGTACGGCGGGCACGCCGGGATCGTCACCCTCGAGGACGTCATCGAGGAGATCGTTGGCGACATCTCCGACGAGCACGACCGGATGAGCGCTAGGGTCCGCCATCGGCGCGACGGGTCCTGGTCCCTGTCGGGACTGCTGCGCCCCGACGAGGTCGAGGACGTGACGGGCATCGAGCTGCCCGAGAGCGAGGACTACGACACGGTCGCCGGGCTCGTCCTGCAGGTGCTGGGTCGGATCCCGAGAGCGGGAGACATCGCCGAGATCGAGGTGCCCGATCGCAGTGACCCCGACCAGCCGCGCCAGCTGCTCGCGGTCCTGACCGTCGAGCACATGGACGGACTCCGGGTGGATCGCCTGGCCCTCCGCCTGCATGCTGACAGTGAGGTCAGCCCATGAGCGACGGTGTAGCCCTGTTGCTGGCCGTGCTGCTACTGGCCTTCAACGCCTTCTTCGTGGGCGCCGAGTTCGCGCTGATCTCGGCGCGACGAAGCCAGATCGAGCCGAAGGCGCAGAACGGCTCGCGCGCCGCCCGGACCACGCTCCGGGCGATGGAGAACGTCTCGGTGATGATGGCCGGAGCCCAGCTCGGCATCACGATCTGCTCCTTGGGTCTTGGTGCCGTTGCCGAGCCAGCCCTGGCCCACTTGCTCGAGCCGCTGTTCGAGCAAGTGGGCGTCCCGGAGGCACTGGTGCACCCGATCGCGTTCACGCTGGCACTGATGGTCGTCGTGGCGCTGCACGTGGTGCTGGGCGAGATGGTCCCGAAGAACATCGCCATTGCCGGCCCGGAGCGCGCCGCGCTCGTCCTGGCGCCTGTTCTGGTGGGCGTCGTGACCGTGCTTCGCCCCGTCATCCTCGGTCTGAACGCCATCGCCAACGCAACGTTGCGTCTGGTGCGGGTCGAGCCGAAGGACGAGGTCAACTCGACGTTCACCCGTGAAGAGGTGGCAGCGCTCGTGGAGGAGTCGCGAGGCGAGGGGATGATCGAGGACGACGAGTACGACCGACTCGCCGGCGCCCTCGGGTTCACCGAGAAGACGGTGGAGCTGGTCAAGCTCGTCCCGGAGACACTGGCCACGGTCCTGCGTGGCTCGAGTGCGGCCGACGTCGAGGCGCTGTGCGCCGTCACCGGTTTCAGCCGGTTCCCGGTGGCCACCCAAGCGGGGGAGCTCTTGGGCTACCTGCACATCAAGGACGTGCTGGCGCCCGACGAGGAGCATCGGGCGGATCCGATCGACGACAAGTGGATCCGTCCTTTCGCGCCGGTCTCTGCCGATGCTCCGCTGCACGAGGCACTGGAAGTCCTGCAGCGCCGTGGTGCCCACATGGCCAGAGTGGTCGACGGGAGCGGGCTCACCGTCGGTCTGGCGACGCTCGAGGACGTCATCGAAGAGCTGGTCGGTGAGATCCGCGACGGGGCACATCTGGAGGAGACGTCCTGAGTAGGGTGTGTGTCCGTGGCAGGTGAAACGGCATCCAGCTCCGAGAAGTCGGCGGCGCTGGTGTGGACCGTTCCCAACGCTCTCAGCGCGCTGCGCCTGTTGGGCGTTCCCGTCTTCCTCTACCTCGTCCTCGGTCCCGAGGAAGATGCCTGGGCCCTGGCGTTGCTGGTGGTCTCCGGCATCACCGACTATCTCGACGGCTGGCTGGCTCGCAAGCTCAACCAGATGTCCATCATCGGCCAGATCCTCGACCCGGTTGCCGACCGCCTCTACATCCTCGCGGTGGTGGTCGGGCTCGCCATGCGGGACGTCATCCCGTGGTGGGTGGCGCTGTCCTTGCCGCTGCGCGACCTGCTGATGTGGGGTCTGGTCCCGCTGCTGCGCACCCGCGGCTACAGCGCGCTCCCGGTGCACTTCCTGGGCAAGGCCGCGACCTTCAACCTCCTCTACGCCTTCCCGCTCCTCCTGCTGGGTGACGGAGAAGGCACGGTTGCCACCCTCGCGGAGGTCTTCGGTTGGTCCTTCGCCATCTGGGGGATCGCGCTCTACTGGTGGGCGGGGATGCTCTACGCCTGGCAAGTGAGGCGACTGCTCGCCACGACCGAGCGGCGTGCCCGGTGAACGACGAGTCAACGGACACCGTGGCCGAGCGAGTGCCGCCCGCACCTGCCCCGGCCGCCGCCGGCCTGCCCGTCCGGGTCCACCTCCCGCTGCTGTCCTTGATCACGCAGCAGTCGCTGGACGAGGACTACCTGGTGGCCGCGGAGCGTCGGGCAGCAGGTGCGCCGGGTCCGCCTCGCGGGCGACCTCAGCGGGTGGCGGCGCTCGTGATCGGCGTCTTCGGAGTCCTGGTCGCCACGGCGTTCGTGCAGACCTCGCAGAACGCCGACGTCGACAGCGAGGGTCGCACCACGTTGATCACCCGGCTGGAGGCTGAGCGCGATCTGCTCGCCAGGCAGCAGGAGCAGGTGGCTGAACTGCGTCTCCTCAACGCCGACCTGGAGCGGGAACTGGGGGAGCTGAGCGACGCGGAGCAGGAAGCCCTGGTCGGAAACCGCCGGCTTCAGGTCCGTACCGGCTTCGTCCGCGTGGGCGGCGAAGGCGTGCTGGTGACCATCACCGATCGGCCCGATGCCGACCCGGTCCAGCTCGTGCAGGATGCGGACCTGCGGCTGCTGGTCAACGGGTTGTGGGAAGCAGGTGCGGAGGCGATCTCGGTCAACTCCCAGCGCCTCACTGCCCGCAGCGCCATCGACACCAGCGGCCAGGCGATCGAGGTCAACACCAGGGGCATCTCGAGCCCGTACGTCGTCGAGGCCATCGGCGACACCCGTACCTTGTCGGGACGATTGTTCGACACCACGTCCGGTCTCGCCTTCGCGGGCAATGCCGAGGCCTACGGCTTCTCCTACTCCGTGGACAATGTGCCTGACCTGTCTCTTTCTGCGGGACCCTCACAGCTGCTGACGCTGCGTTCGGCTACCACCGAGGAGCCCGTTCCCGAGCTGGAAGGACGGCCGCCGGCCGCGCCCCCGACCACCGACGCACCCACGACCGAGAGTGAGGAGGACCCGCCATGATCGCAGCACTCGGCTTGCTGCTGGGCATCATCCTCGGACTGTTCTTCCAGCCCGACGTCCCCCTGGGCCTGGAGCCCTACCTGCCGATCGCCGTGGTGGCGGCGCTCGATGCCGTCTTCGGCGGTCTGCGCGCCTATCTTGACGGCATCTTCGACGACAAGGTCTTCGTCGTCTCCTTCATGAGCAACGTCGTCATCGCCGCCGGCATCGTCTACCTCGGCGACCGTCTCGGTGTCGGTGGCCAGCTGACGACCGGTGTCGTGGTGGTGCTCGGGATCCGCATCTTCTCCAACGTCGCTGCCATCCGGCGCCACCTCTTCCATGCCTGACCCCGCAGAGAGCGGCCGTAGCCGGATGTGGCGGGCGTTGCGCGAACCGTCCCGGAGCCAGGTCGTGGTCGGGATCCTGATGGCGCTGGTGGGCTTCGCCGCCGTTACCCAGATCCAGGTCACCCAGGACGCCTCGAGCTACTCGGGGTTCCGGGAGCAGGACCTCATCGACGCCTTCAGCGGGCTCTCCGGCACCACTCAGCGGACCCGGGCCGAGATCGAGCGCTTGAGCGCCGCGAGAAGTGAGCTGCAATCCGAGACCACTCAGCGGCGCGCTGCCCTCGACCAGGCGCAGCAGGAGGTCGACAGCCTCAACGTGCTGGCGGGGGTGGTCCCGGTGAGCGGGCCCGGCATCCGGGTGACGATCACCGAGGTGACCGGCACCGTCCAGGTCGGATCGATCCTCGACACCCTGCAGGAGCTCCGCAGCGTGGGCGCCGAGGCTCTTCAGATCAACGGTCAGGTGCGAGTCGTTGCCCAGACGTCCTTCGAGGACGGCGTCGGCGGGCTGCTGGTCGACGGCACGCTCGTGGAGTCGCCCTACGTGCTCGACGCGATCGGAGTGCCCAACACGTTGGCCAGCGCTATCCGTTTCGCACTCGGGCCGCGCAAGCAGCTCGAGACCGACGGGGCCACGGTGGACGTGGTCGAGCTGGCCTCGCTCGACATCGATGCAGTGCGCCGCCTGGTGCAGCCCGAGTTCGCTACGCCCGACCCCTGATCGAGGAGGTCGAGCAGGTAGCCTTCTCGAGCGTTGCCCCTGTTCACTCGTCGCTGTGGCGAGCCCTGCGCGATGGAGGAAGCACTTGTATCCCGAGGACTTGAAGTACACCCCCGAGCACGAGTGGGTACGCACCCCCGGCGAGCACCAGGGCTCGGTCCGCATCGGCATCACGGAGTACGCCCAGGACGCGCTGGGCGACATCGTCTACGTCTCCTTGCCCGAGCTCGGCGAGACTCTTGAAGCCGGTAACACCTGCGGTGAGCTCGAGTCGACGAAGTCGGTGAGCGACATCTACGCGCCGATCACCGGCGAGGTCGTGGCTCGCAACGAGACGCTCGACGCGACCCCTGAGCTCGTCAATTCCGACCCGTACGGTGGTGGGTGGCTTTTCGAGGTCGTGCCTGCCGACGGCATGCCCAGCGCCGCGGTGGACGCGTTGATGTCGGCGGAGGCGTACACCAGCTCTATCCAGGGCTGAGCGCAGGTGCCCCGCGGCTGCTAGGTTTGAGGTAACCGTCAACCTCAGCCCGGTAGTGAGGGTTGGACGTCCCCACAGCCCTCGTTTGGAGGAAGCATCCATGCCGTTCTGCACCGCCTGTGGCAGGCAGAATCCCGATGACGCGCGGTTCTGTGCGCAGTGCGGGACCAGAATGACCAGCGGAGATGCTGGAGGTGGTGAACCGTCGGGCGAGGCGACCGCGACCATCCAGATCGGGCTGAACGCTGACAAGGTCGAGACCTCCGACCGAGCGCTGAACGCCGTTGACGCCGCGGCCGTCGACGCGCTGCCTTCGGGCCATGCCCTCCTGGTCGTGCAGAAGGGACCCGGAGCCGGCAGCCGCTTCCTCCTGGACGCCGAGGTGATCAACGCCGGGCGTCACCCGGAGAGCGAGATCTTCCTCGACGACGTGACGGTGTCACGCCAGCACGCGGTCTTCCGGCGTGAGCAGGACGGCTACAACGTCAGCGACGCCGGCAGCCTGAACGGCACCTACGTCAACCGCGACCGTATCGAGACGGTGCGCCTCAAGGACAGCGACGAGGTGCAGATCGGCAAGTACCGGCTGGTGTTCTTCTCCGGGCCCGACCCGCGGCTCTCCTGACGGTATCGACGATGGCGAGCACCGTTCCCGAGGAAAGTCCGCACCCAGCTGCCGCCGGGCTGATGAACATCGGTCAGGTGCTGGACCTGCTGCGACCGGACTTCGACTCGATCACCATCCCGAAGATCCGCTTTCTCGAGGACAAGGGACTCATCAAGCCCGAGCGCACCGCGGCCGGGTATCGCAAGTTCTCCACCGGCGACGTCGAGCGGCTGCGTTACATCTTGACGATGCAGCACGACCACTACCTGCCGCTCCGCGTCATCGGAGAGCACCTCGACGCGCTCGACCGCGGGCTGGAGCCGCCGCCGATCGCGCCGGTGGTTCCCACCGTTCCCACGGTGTCACTCACGGCCGACGGCCTGCCGAGCCCTGAGTCGTTCCTGCGCCGGGACAACCTGCGTCTCTCACGCAAGGAGCTGCTCAAGATCGCCGAGATCAGCGAAGACGTGCTCGTCGCCCTCGAGCAGTTCGGGCTGGTCTCGTCACGCCCCGGGACCGGCCACTTCGACACCGACGCCCTGGTGATCGCGCAGACTGCGCGCGAGCTGGCCGTCTTCGGCCTCGAGCCCCGACATCTGCGAGCGTTCCGGGCAGCGGCGGACCGCGAGGTAGGTCTGGTCGAGCAGGTGGTGGCACCACTGTCTCGGGGGCGTGACGCGGCCGCGGGCGCACGAGCCGAGGATGCGATGAGCCAGATCGCAGCCCTGTCGGTGCGATTGCATGCAACCCTCGTCAAGACAGGCCTCCGGCGACGCTGAGTTCCACTCGCAGGGCGCGCTTGGCACAGGGGTAGGGTGAATGCGTGCGAGAAGTCGATGTCATGGGAGTCAGGGTCGAGATGCCTTCCAATCAGCCGATCGTGCTGCTGCGCGAGGTCACGGGGGAGCGGTACCTCCCTATCTGGATCGGTGCTGTGGAAGCCACCGCTATCGCTTTCGCCCAGCAGGGCGTGGTACCTCCCCGGCCGCTCACGCACGACTTGATGAAGGACGTGCTCGAGGCAACCGGCAACCCGTTGACCGAGGTGCGGATCACGGACGTCAAGGACGGCGTGTTCTTCGCGTTGCTCGTCTTCGACTCCGGCATCGAGGTCAGCGCCCGACCCTCGGACTCGATCGCCCTCGCCCTTCGGACCGGCACCCGCATCGTCTGCGAAGAGAGTGTCCTCGACGAGGCCGGACTTGCGGTGCCGGCCGAGCAGGAGGACGAGGTCGAGAAGTTTCGCGAGTTCCTCGATCACGTGACGCCCGAGGACTTCGACGCCGAACCCTGATCGGCGCGGATCCGAGCCTCGCGACATCACTCTCATCCTGAGGGTGAGGGTTTGCGACACGCCGAGGCTGACCTTTGACCGACCCGCCCGCGCGTCGTACCTTGAAGTGTCTTCGTTGTAACTCCACGCATGTGGTTGGTCTCCCGAGTCGTCGACACCGGCTGAGAGTCACCCTCGTCACCCTTCCCGGAGCTACGCAGCACGGAGTAGACCTCACGGAGGACCGAGTGAACGAGCAGAACCAGACCGGCACCACGCCGGCGGAGGCCGATGCGGCCCTCGCGCACGAGCGTGCACAGGAGACTGCCGGCGAGCAGGGCCTGCTTTTCACCGACGACGTCTCCCCGCTCCCCAGCGACGTCGGCTACCGAGGGCCCACGGCCTGCAACGCCGCGGGGATCACGTACCGCCAGCTCGACTACTGGGCGCGCACGGGGCTCATCGAGCCGACGGTGCGCGGGGCCAAGGGCTCAGGCTCGCAGCGGCTCTACTCCTTCCGCGACATCCTGATCCTCAAGATCATCAAGCGCCTGCTGGACGCCGGGGTCTCGCTCCAGCAGATCCGCACCGCGGTCAACCACCTGCGCGAGCGCGGCACCGACGACCTCACCCGCGTGACGTTGATGAGCGACGGCGCATCGGTCTACGAGTGCACCTCGAACGACGAGGTCATCGATCTGCTCCAGGGCGGTCAGGGCGTCTTCGGAATCGCGATCGGCGGTGTCTGGCGTGAGATCGAGGGCACTCTGGCAGCGCTTCCCAGCGAGCGCGCCGACGCTCCGGTCTCTGCCGAGACCTCCGCTGCCGACGAGCTCGCCGCTCGCCGCGCAGCACGCAAGATCGGCTGAGCCCGGCAGCTCAGCGTCCTCACCTGAACCCCGTCCGCGTCGTGGCTTCCTAGGTCGCGGCGCGGTCGTCATGTGCGCCTCTCCCAGGGGTGACGCGGTGGCTGGTAGGTTGTGAGCCGCTGATGATTCCGCGCGGGAGAGTCTTCCTTGCACCAGCACCGAAGCGCCGAAGGGGCAATTCCTCCCCGGAACCTCTCAGGCACCCGGACCGCGCGGGGTAGGCAACTGTGGAGCTCATCGAGGAGTGACAGAGGGGGAGGGCCACGTCCGACCCGACCCTGCGTCTCGTCAGAGGAGCCCTTCGTGCCTGAGCACACCATGCCCAGCTTCGCCGATCGCCACATCGGACTACGCCCCGACGACGTGGCGACGATGGTCGAGCGGCTCGGCTACGAGTCCCTCGAGGCGCTGATGGGCGCCGCGGTCCCTGGCGGGATTCGCCTGCTCGAGGACCTGCAGCTGCCTGCGCCCCTCAGCGAGGAGGACACCGCGCGCGAGCTGCGCGAGATCAGCGCGCTGAACAACCCCGTCGAGTCCATGATCGGGCTCGGGTACCACGCCACGATCACCCCGCCCGTCGTCCGTCGCAACGTGCTCGAGGACCCGAGCTGGTATACCGCGTACACGCCCTATCAGCCGGAGATCTCCCAGGGTCGCCTCGAGGCGCTGATCAACTTCCAGACCGTGATCGGCGACCTGACCGGCCTGCCCACTGCCAATGCGTCGCTGCTCGACGAGGGGACCGCCGCCGCCGAGGCGATGACTCTGGTGCGCCGGGCGAACCGTAAGGCGAGCGGCCCGTTCGTCGTCGACTCCGACGCGCTCCCGCAGACGATCGACGTCGTACGCACCCGCGCGGAGGCGATGGGGATCGAGGTCGTCGTTGCCGACCTCTGCGCTGGCCTCCCCGACGGTGAGGTGTCCGGCGTGCTGGTGCAGTACCCGGGTGCTTCGGGCGCCGTGCGTGACCCCCGCTCGATCATCGACGCGGCGCACGAGCGCAACGCGCTCGCCGTCGTCGCCGCCGACCTCCTGGCGCTCACCCTCCTCGAGGCGCCCGGGACGCTGGGCGCCGACGTCGTCGTCGGCACCTCACAGCGCTTCGGCGTGCCGTTGTTCTACGGCGGTCCTCACGCCGGCTACATGGCCGTCGGCGCCGGTCTGGAGCGGCACCTGCCGGGCCGGCTCGTCGGGGTCTCCGTCGACGCCGAGAACCGGCCGGCCTATCGCCTGGCGCTGCAGACCCGCGAGCAGCACATCCGCCGCGACAAGGCGACGTCCAACATCTGCACCGCCCAGGTCCTGCTCGCCGTGGTGGCCTCGATGTACGCCGTCCACCACGGCCCGGACGGGCTGCGGGCGATCGCGCGACGGGTGGCTGACCAGGCCTCCACGATTGCCAAGGTGCTGGCTGACGGCGGCGTGGAGATCGTCCACGACAGCTTCTTCGACACCGTCGTCGCCCGGATGCCGGGCGGGGCCGATGAGGTCGTCGCGGCTGCGCGGGAGCGGGGACTCCAGCTCCGACTCGTCGACGCCGATCACGTGGGCGTCAGCGTCGGCGAGACCTGCACCGACGAGACCGTCGCGCTCGTCCTCGATGCCTTCGGCCTGAAGCCGGACGGCGACGTCGTGGTACCCGGTGTCAAGGGCATCGATGCCGTGCACCCCGAGCTCGAGCGCACCACGCCGTTCCTCACCCACGAGACCTTCCACCAGCACCGCAGCGAGACCCAGATGCTGCGCTACCTGCGCCGCCTCTCGGCGCGCGACTACGCGCTGGACCGCGGGATGATCCCGCTGGGCTCGTGCACGATGAAGCTCAACTCCACCACCGAGATGGAGCCGGTCTCGCTGCCCGGGTTCGCCGACCTGCATCCCTTCGCCCCGGCCGAGGACGCGGCTGGCTACCGGCGGCTCGTCGACGAGCTCGAGAGCTGGCTGGCCGAGGTGACCGGCTACGACCGGGTCTCGATCCAGCCCAACGCGGGCTCGCAGGGCGAGCTTGCGGGATTGCTGGCGATCCGCGGTTACCACCACTCACGCGGTGAG
>JBAVCA010000238.1:0-14462 GCA_049586475.1 Nocardioides sp. | reverse complement strand
ACCCTCGCCTGCGGTGACGAAGACCATGTCGGCGCCCTTGATGACTTCTTCGATCTCATCTGCGTGGTCCTCGGCCGCGCGCGCGCCCACCTCAGGGTCGGCGCCAGCACCGAGGCCGCGGGTGAGCTCGCGTCCGATGTCGAGCTTGACGTCGGCGTCGCTCATCAGCAGCGCTTGGGCGTCAGTGTTGATCGCGATGAACTCGACGCCCTTGAGGCCGACCTCGATCATCCGGTTGACGGCATTCACGCCGCCACCGCCGATGCCTACGACCTTGATGATGGCCAGGTAGTTCTGTGCAGCAGCCACGGCGGCTTCACCTCTCCGGATCTGTGTGAGTCATGGTCAGGGGAACGAGTTCGAACTGTGACCCTCAGGCTGAGGGTTATAGTTATGTCAACCTCGTCGTGCTCATGACAGTAGGTACCGCAGGGCCCTGGGTTGCGGCGACACGCCGCGCGCCGTCGCGACAGAGCACGTCGACCTCCGACGCCGGGTGCGCTCGACGCCAGGTCAGCTCGACGCCGGGTCCGCTCGACGCCGGGTCAGTCGGAGGTGGTGGGCTGACCCGGCACGCTCACGTCGAAGCGCGTGCCTGGTTGCTCGAGCAGGGCCTCGAGCACGTCTGCCTTCTGGTCCGAGGCTTCCGCACTCCCCCACCGCACTGATCGGTCGTCGTTCAGTACCAGCTCGATCTCGTCGACACCGTCCACCTCGAGATGGTCAACGATCCCGCGGATGGTCGACGGAAGCGCCCCCAGCACCCTCGCGGCGGCGGACAGCGCCGCGGAGTCAGTGACGTCGGCGGCCTGGATCCTGGGCAGTCCAGCAGGGGGCTGACGGTAGCTGTTGAAGCGCCGCCCGGTGTCGTCGATGGCGACGTAGGCGCCGCCTTGCGCGACGACAGCAACGGGCACCCGCTCCTCGACCTCGATCCGGATGTCGTGAGGCCACCGACGCGAGACCTCGGCGGTGCGCACCGCATCGATGTTCTCCACTCGGCGCCTGATCGCATCGAGGTCGGCGGTCGCCAGCGGTCCTCCCGTCGGCACGTCCGCGAACGTCAGCACCTCGTCCTGACTGACCGTGGACTCGCCGAGGACCTCGACGTCCTGCACCGACAGCGCCGAGGAGAAGTAGACGGCGTACACGCCACCGCCGACCAGGCCCAGCACGAGAACGGCGCTGAGGAGGTAGCGCCAGGTCAACCAGCGGCGTGCCCACTGGCGGCGCAGGAACCGTCGCCGGCTGAGCTCCTCCGGGGTACGACGACTAGCCACCGTCAGGCTCCGGCACGGTCTCGGCGAGCAGCGAGAGGACCTCGGGGCCGACATCGGTCACCGTGCCCGCGCCGAGGGTGAGGACGAGGTCACCGGGCCGGGCCCGGCGGACGAGCTCGGCGGGTGCAGCGCTCAGCGAGGCGGTCGCCACAGCACCGGCGGGCAGGGTCACGGCATCGGCTACGAGCTGCGAGGTGACCTCAGGGTCGGCGGCCTCTCGGGCGAGGTAGAGATCAAGCACGAGCACCTCGTCAGCAGCGCTCAGCGCCTCGCCCATGGCGCTCCCGAAGATGCGGGTGCGCGAGACGAGGTGAGGCTGGAAAGCCACGATCAGCCGACCTTCGCCAGCGAGCAGGCGGGCGGACTGCAGGTCGCCGGTGATCTCGGTCGGGTGGTGGGCATAGCTGTCGTAGACGCGCACCCCACCAGACTCCCCCTTGCGCTCCATCCGACGGCGGGTACCGCCGAAGGCAGCGATGCCCGCCACCAACCGGCCGCGGTCGAAGCCGAGCTCGAGCCCGGCTGCGAGCGCGGCCAGGGCATCAGCCAGGAAGTGATCACCGGGAGACCACAGCGTGGTCCCGGCCAGCGCCTCCGGGCCGAGGTCGGCGTCGGTTCCGGACCGGGTGGAGACGGTGACGACTCGCCTGCCTGCTGCCCGCTGACGCACGGCCAACCGAGCCGCACCCGGGTCGTCGACGCAGCAGACCAGGAAGCCCGAGATGGCGACGCGATCAGCGAACTCGTCGAAGGCTGCGGCGTAGGCCTCCGGGGTCCCCCACTGATCGAGATGATCGGCGTCGACGTTCGTGACGATCGCCGCCGCCGGCTCGTAGACCAGAAAGGCCCCATCGCTCTCGTCGGCCTCGGCGACGAACAGCTCGCCGGTGCCGAGGGCGGCGTTGACCCCGGTGGCACTCAGCTCACCGCCGATGGCGTACGTCGGGTCGGCTCCGGCCGCCTGGAGCGCGACCGTCAGCAACGAGGTCGTCGTGGTCTTGCCGTGGGTGCCGGCGACCGCGACGACGTGGCGATCGAGCATCACTGCGGCAAGCGCCGCCGAGCGCGGCAGGATCCGCAGGCCTTGCCGTACTGCTTCGGCGTACTCGGGGTTGTCCTCGGCGATCGCGGTCGAGACCACCAGCGTGTCGACGTCATGCACGTGGGCGGTGTCGTGCCCGAGCCGGACCGTCGCGCCCAGCACCCGCAGTGCCTCCAGAGCGGGTGAGTCGTTGCCGTCGCTACCGCTGACCTCGACCCCGCGGGCCAGCATGATCCGCGCGATGCCGGACAGCCCCGCGCCTCCGATCCCGACAAAGTGCACCCGGCCGAGCGTCCCCACAGCAGGAATCACCGCCGGCACCGGAATCCTCATCGAGCGGCCTCCTCGAGGATGATGGCAGCCAGCCTCTCGTCGGCGTCCCGAGGAATGAGGCCTGCTGCGGCGGCGCTCATCGCCGCCAGACGCTCACGGTCCGCGGCGAGCCTCGGGACGTGGTCGGCTACCCAGGTGGGGGTCAGCTCGTCGTCCGCCACCACGAGGGCGCCTCCGACCTCGACGACGGGTCGCGCGTTGAGCTCCTGCTCGCCGTTGCCGATCGGCAGCGGCACGAAGATCGCGGGCACGCCCGTGGCTGCCGCCTCGATCACGCTGTTGGCGCCGCTGCGACAGACCATCAGGTCTGCTGCGGCGAGGGCCAGGTCCATCCGGTCGACGTAGGGCACCACGACATAGGGCACGTCCGTGCGTTCGGGGAACGCCTCCCCCTTGGCGCCGACGACGTGCAGGACTTGGACGCCGGCGTCGGCAAACGCGCGGGCCGCGGCCGAGATCGACTGGTTGAGCCGCCGCGCACCTTGTGACCCGCCAGTGACGACCACCGTTGGCCGGTCCGGGTCGAGCCCGAAGGACTGCCGCGCCTCCGCCCGCAACGCGGCACGGTCGAGCTGGGAGATCATCTGCCTGATGGGCAGCCCGATGTATTCAGCGTTGCGCAGCTTGGTGCCCGGAAAGCTCACTGCCACACGTGATGCCACCCGCGCCCCGACCTTGTTGCCCAGACCGGGCAGGGCGTTCTGCTCGTGGACCACCAGGGGCAGCTTGCGTCGCCTGGCGGCGAGGTAGGCCGGCACCGAGACGTAGCCGCCGTAGCCGACGACGACATCGGGACGCACCCGATCGACGACGGCCAGCGCCTCCTGGACGGCGCCCCACAAGCGGCTCGGCACCCGGAAGAGGTCGGCGTTCGGCCGCCTGGGCAGCGGGACCGGCGCGATCAGCTCCAGCGGGTAGCCCGCAGCCGGCACGACCGTGGTCTCCAGACCCCGAGGCGTGCCCAGGCAGGTCACCTCCACCGACGGGTCGAGCCGACGCAGAGCGTCGGCGGTGGCCAGGAGCGGGGACGTGTGGCCGGCGGTACCGCCGCCGGCGAGGAGTACGCGAGTCATGAGGGACCAGACGCTACCGGCGAGCGGCGAGCCCCGCCGAACGCAGCCTCCGCCGCTGGGCCAGCGCCCGAGCAGCCTCGGGCTCGCGCCGGGCGAAACCGACCAGCAAGCCGATCGCAGCCAGGGTCGGCAGCAGGCTCGAGCCGCCGTAGGAGACGAGCGGAAGCGGGATCCCGATGACCGGCATCAACGCCAGGACCATCCCGACGTTGATCACCATCTGCCCGATCAGCCACACCACGATCCCGAAGGTGGCGTAGCGAACGAACGGGTCCTTGGTCTGGCGGGCGATGCGCAGAGCGGCATAGGCGATGGTCAGGAAGAGTCCCACGACCAGCAACGTGCCGACGAGACCGAGCTCTTCGCCGAGGACCGCGAAGATGAAGTCGGTGTGAGCTTCTGGCAGCGTGCCCCACTTCTGCTGGCTCGCGCCGATGCCCTCTCCGAACAAGCCGCCGCTCGACATGGCGTAAAGACCGTGGGCCGGCTGCCAGCCGGTGCCCTCGAAGTCCTTGAAGGGATCGACGAAGGTCGTGATGCGAGACAGCCGCTCGGTATCCGTCGCGGCCAAGGCCAGAGCCACCACTCCGACGACCATGCTGGAGAGAAGGAACAGCCGCGCCGGTGCGCCCACGACCCAGAGCATCCCGATGAGGATGCCGAACAGGATCAGGGCGGTCCCGAGGTCACGACCGAAGATCACCAGTCCGGTGGCCAGCAGCATGCCCGGCACGACCGGCACCATGATCTGGTGGAGGCTGCCGAGGCGGCGCTCCTTGTTGGCATAGATGTGCGCGGCCCAGATCACCAGGGAGAGCTTGGCGATCTCCGAGGGCTGGATCTGCAGCGGCCCGAGCGCGATCCAGTTGGTGTTGCCGTTGATCTCGACACCCACGAAGGCCGTCAGGAGGAGCAGCAGCAACGAGACCGAGAACGCCGGGTAGGCCAGCCGACGGATCCAGACCAGCGACACCCGGCTGGCCAGGAACGCCGCCGGCAACCCGATGAGCGTCCAGGTCAGCTGCCGACGCACGATGGCGTAGGAGTCGTTGAGCTCGGTGTAGGCGTAGACGCTCGAGGAGCTCAGCACCATCACCAGGCCAATGGTGAGCAACAGCCCTGCAGCGCTCAGCAACAGGTAGTAGGTGGTCAGCGGCCGTTCGAGGGCCTCGCGCAGAGCGCGGGTCCATCCACCGGTCGAGACCCGCAGCGGTGCGACCAGCGGCCTGGCCAGCGAAGGTGTGGGCTCAGGGTCGACGGTGGTCACCCGGGTGTCTCCCCTCGTCCTGGACCGGCCTGCCGGTCGAGACCTTCGTCAGTCAGACGCTCAGGTGGCGTCCACGATGGTGCGTACTGCTGCTGCGAACTTCTCGCCGCGGGCGGCGTAGTCGGCGAACTGGTCCTGTGAAGCACATCCCGGTGCGAGGAGCACCGTGTCGCCCGGGACGGCCAGTGCGGCAGCCGCCTCGACGACCCGCACCATCAGCGCCTGTCCGTCGTCTACGGCACCAGTGTCGTCGGCATCGATCGTGATCACCCGGACATCCGGGGCGTGTCGCGAAAGCGCTGCCGCGATGACGTCTCGGTCGCGTCCGATCAGCACAGCTGCACGCAACCTCGACGCCACCGACCTCACCAACTCGTCGAACCCTGCACCCTTGGCCAACCCCCCGGCGACCCACACCACCGGCTCGTGGGCCATGAGTGAGGACTGGGCAGCGTGCGGGTTGGTGGCCTTGGAGTCGTCGATCCAGGTGATGCCGTCGCGGGTGCCCACCACGGCGATGCGGTGTCCGTCCAGGCGGAACCCGCGCAAGCCCTCGCGCACGGCGGCCTGATCGACGCCGTGGGCGCGGGCCAGTGCTGCTGCGGCCAGCGCGTTGGCAACGACGTGCGGGGCAGCGGGCGCTCCGTCGGCGGCAAGGTCCTCGATGGTGCACAGCTCGGCGGCGCTCGTGCTGCGCTCCTCGATGAACGCCCGGTCGACCAGGAGGTCCTCGACCACACCGAGCATGCCGACGCCCGGCATGCCGAGCGTGAACCCGACGGCGCGCGCCCCGTCGACGACGTCGGCCTCTCGGACCAGGGCCTCGGTGGCGGGGTCGGAGACGTTGTAGACACAGGCGCGCTCGACGCCGGTGTAGATGCGCCCCTTGTCGGCGGCGTAGGTCGTCATCGCACCGCTACCGGCGTACCAGTCCAGGTGGTCCTCGGCGATGTTGAGCACCGCCGCGGCCTGGGCTCCCATCGAGTGGGTGTAGTGCAGCTGGAAGCTGGAGAGCTCGACGGCGAAGACGTCGTACGGCGCAGGGTCCATCACCGCTTCGACGATCGGCAGGCCCACGTTGCCGGCAGCGACGCTGCGCAGTCCGGCGGCCTGCAGAATGGCGTCGAGCATCTGCACGGTGGTCGTCTTGCCGTTGGTGCCGGTCACGCACAACCAGGGGGCGGGCGCGCCACTGGGACCTGCGGCACGCAGACGCCAGGCCAGCTCGACCTCTCCCCAGACGGGGACCTGCCGCGCGGCTGCCTGCTCGAGCAGTGCCGCGTCGGGGCGGAAGCCCGGTGAGGTGATCAGCACATCGACGTCGTCGGGAAGACGTTCGGTCGCGCCTGGGTGGATGTCGACTCGCGCGCCGAGGACCTCCAGGAGCTCGGCCTTTTCCAGCTGCGCAGGCGTTGCGGTGTCCGCCAGCGCAGTGACGCTGGCACCCAGGTGGGTCAGGTTGTCGGCGGCAGCGAAGCCCGAGACCCCGAAGCCCGCGACGACGGCACGGACTCCCTCCCACGAGTCGTTGCGGTCGAGCCGGGTCGGGTCGGGTCGGGTCATGCCGGGGTCCTGGTCACAACCGGGCAACCCATTCGGCGTAGAACACTCCGAGGCCCGTCATCACGAAAAGACCGGTGATGATCCAGAACCGGATGACGACCGTGACCTGCTCCCAGCCCAGCATCTCGAAGTGGTGCTGCAACGGTGCCATCCGGAAGACCCGGTGCCCTGCCTGGACACCGAAGACCTTGCGCACCAGTGCACTGGACCTGCTGACCTTGAAGACGCTGACCTGCACCATCACCGACAAGGTGATGAGGACGAAGAGCCCGCCCAGGATGATCAGGAGAAGCTCGGTGCGGGTGAGGATGGCAAATCCTGCCAGTGCGCTGCCCAGGGCGAGCGAACCGGTGTCGCCCATGAAGATCGCAGCGGGCGAGGCGTTCCACCACAGGAAGCCGAAGCACGCGCCGGTGATCGCCGCGGCGATGATGGCCAGGTCGAGCGGGTCGCGGACGTTGTAGCACTGAGAGCTGGGGTCGTCCTGGCAGAACTGGTTGTTCTGCCAGATGTTCATCAAGGTGTAGGCACCGAACACCATCACGCTGGCCCCGGTTGCCAGCCCGTCCAGCCCGTCGGTGAGGTTGACTGCGTTGCTGGTGGCCGTGACGATCAACCAGATCAGCACGACGGCCAGGATCGTCGGGAGGACCAACCAGTCGATCTCGCGCAGGAACGAGATCTTGTGGCTCGCCGGGGTACGGCCGTTCTCGTCCTCCAGCCACGGCGAGAGTGCCAACAGGCCGAAGACGACGGCGATGACGGTCTGGCCGCCCATCTTGGCCCCGCTACGCAGGCCGAGGCTGCGCTGCTTGGAGATCTTGATGTAGTCGTCGAGGAAGCCGACCATGCCCATGCCCACGAACAAGAAGAGCAGCAGCAGGGCTGATGCCGACGGCGCGGTCAGGGTGATCAGCTTGGCTGCGAAGTAGGCGAACACCGTTGCGGCGATGATCACCACCCCGCCCATCGTGGGCGTGCCTCGCTTGGTGTGGTGGGAGGCCGGACCATCGTCCCGGATCTCCTGGCCGTAGCCCCAGCGCGTGAAGTAGTTGATCGCCACGCGGGTTCCGAGCAGCGAGATGAGCAGCGAGAGGCCACCGCCCAGCAGGATCGCTCTCATGACGCGGTGGACTTCCTCTCGTGACGGGTTGAGCCTGGCTCCGGGTCGACGTGCGGGTCGGCGAGCACGTGTTCGGCGACCAGTTCCAGCGCTGCGGCCCGTGAGGCTTTGACCAGGACCGCATCGGCAGCACCTGCATTGTTCCGTACCCAGGCCGCTGCGTCTTCCCGCCCCGCCGTGAGGATCACCTCACACCCGAGCGCGCCGGCCTCGCGGGCGATCCCCCCGGCCCCGTGCCCGACCACGACGACGAGGTCGACCCCGGCCTCGGCTGCCGCGCGCCCTACCTCGCGGTGGCCGCTCTCGTGGTCCCCGCCGAGCTCCATCATCTCGCCGAGGACTGCGATCGTGCGGCCGGTACGGGACCGGCCCAGGCTGACGAGAGCCTCGATGGCGGCTCGCATGGACGCCGGGTTCGCGTTGTAGGCATCGTTGAGCACGAGGAGCCCGTCGCGCCGCTCGGACAGCTCCATGCGCCAACGAGAAGCGGGCACCGCGCTCGAGAGACCCTCGCCGATCTCCTCGAGGGACATCCCGGCCGCGATCGCCATCGCCGCCGCCGCGGCCGCGTTCGCCACCTGGTGGGCCCCGGTCTGGGTGAGCGTGACCGGCACCCAGGCCCCCTGATGCCCGAGCTCGAAAGAAGCCTTGCCCAGCTGGTCGAGGCGGATGTCTCGCCAGGACACGTCGGCGTGCTCGCCGAAGGTCAGCACCCTGGCCGAGGTCCTCGCGGCCATCGCGGACACGAGCGGGTCGTCGGCGTTGAGGACGGCGGTGCCGTCGACCCCGAGCGCCTCCACGATCTCCCCCTTGGCGGCAGCGATCGCCTTGCGCCCTCCGAACTCGCCGATGTGAGCCGTCCCGACGTTGAGCACGGCGGCAATCCTGGGTGGTGCCACCTCGGTGAGGTAGGCGATGTGCCCGACCCCGCGGGCGCCCATCTCGATCACGAGGTGCTCGGTTGCCGGATCGGCGCGAAGCACCGTCAGCGGCACGCCGAGCTCGTTGTTGTTGTTGGCCGCGGTGGCCACCGTCGGGCCGGACCCGGCCAGCACGTGGGCGAGCAGGTCCTTGGTGCCGGTCTTGCCCTGCGACCCCGTCATCGCCAGCACGGTGGCGTCGATCCGCTCCACCACGAACCGGGCGAGTCGACCCAGGGCGACGCTCGGATCGGCCACCACCACGGTCGGCGCCGCTGTGGGCCGGCTGCCGAGCACTGCGTGCGCCGCGGCGGCGTAGTCATGGCCGTCGACCCGTGCTCCGGTGATCGCCACGAAGAGCCCGCGCTCGACCGGACTGCGGTTGTCGATGTACGCCGCACCGTCGACCACCAGCTCGGCGGCCTCGGCCGCGCTTCCTGGAACGGGGGCGTGGATGGTGCCCCCCACGACACGAGCGATCTCGGCGAGCGTGAGCGCGATCATCGCTGCTCGCCGGTGCGTTGGTCGAGGGCGGACTCGCAGACCTGCTGGTCGTCGAACGGGTGTACCACCCCGTCGATCTCCTGCCCGGTCTCGTGACCCTTCCCGGCAACGAGCACCACGTCCCCGACCCGGGCCAGCGTGACCGCGCGCAGGATGGCCTCGCCCCGGTCGCCGATCTCCAGCACCTCGGCATCACCGTTCTCGGTCCCGGCCAGCACGGCTGCCCGGATCTCGGCCGGATCCTCGCTGCGGGGGTTGTCGTCCGTCACGATCACGACGTCGGCCAGACGAGCGAGGATCTCGCCCATCAGGGGCCGCTTTCCGCGGTCGCGGTCACCCCCGGCACCCAGCACGACGATGACCCGTCCGCGGTTCTCCTCGGCGACCGCCCGTAACGAGGAGACGGCAGCCTCGAGGGCGTCCGGCTTGTGGGCGTAGTCGACGACGACGACGAATGCCTGCCCGCGCTCGATGCGCTGCATCCGACCGGGCACGCTGGCCCGACGTAGGCCAGCCCCGATCGCCTCGACGTCGAAGCCCGCCTCGCCGCACGCGGCGATGGCGGCGAGCGCGTTCTCGACGTTGAAGGCACCGGGGAGCGGCACTGCTGCCGACACCTCGCGGGACTCCCCTGCTCGACGGACCAAGAACGACGAGCCTCGATCGGTGCTGCGCACACCGTGGGCTGACCAGTCGGCGTCGCGCCCCTGGGCGGAGAAGGTCCGCACCGGCAACGTCGTCTCGGCCACGAGGCGCCGCCCGTGCTCGTCATCGACGTTGACCAACGCGAGCCGCGCGTGGTCGGGGGTGAAGAGCGAGGCCTTGGCCTGGTAGTACTCCTCGACGTCGAGGTGGAAGTCCAGGTGGTCGCGCCCCAGGTTGAGGAAGACCGCCACGTCGAAGACGACTCCGTCGACGCGCCCCTTCACCAGCGCGTGGCTGGAGACCTCCATGCAGCAAGCGGCCACGTCCCGCTCGCGCATCACAGCGAACAGACCGTGCAGGTCGGGGGCCTCCGGGGTGGTGAGGGACGTCTGAACGTCGTCGCCGGCGATCCTGGTGCCCACCGTTCCGATCACTGCCGCGCGGACCTCGGCGTCCAGCAGGCCTGCCTCGGCAAGGCGGGTGGTGGTCGTCTTCCCCTGGGTGCCGGTGACCCCGATCATCGTCATCGCCCGAGCGGGTTCGCCGTACACGCGTGCGCTGAGCAGTCCGAGGACTTCGCGCGGCGACGTCACGACGACCACAGGGATCTGCACATCGTGCGCGGACCTGGCAAGCCGCTGCGCGCAGCGCGCGGCTCCGACGGCGTCGCTCAGCACCGCCACCGCGCCGGCCGACACGGCCTGCTCGACGAAGTCGGCGCCGTGCGCGCGAGCGCCCGGCAGGGCGGCGTACAGGTCACCGGGTCGGACCCGTTGCGAGCTCAGGCTGATCCCGGAGACGCGCACCTCGGGGCTCTCGGAGCCAGGGTGTCGACCACCGACGACCTCAGCCGTGTAGCCGGCCTCGCGCAGCCACCCCACGACGGCGTCGAGCGCGGTGAGGGGCGGTGCTGTAGGACGGGTGGACGACACAAGACGACCATCCTCACCCATCACCACTCGGTGGGCAGCCGTGAGGGTCGGGTGCCCGTCGGAGGCACGCCGTAGTGACGGAGCGCGTAGCCCATCATCTTGGAGAACGCCGGACCGGCGACCGAGCCACCTCCCCCGCCGTTCCGCGGATTCTGCACGACGACGTAGATGGTAAAGCGCGGGTCGTCCGCGGGGGCGAAGCCCGCGAAGGACACCGTGAAGCCGCCGTCGGCGTAGCACTGACACGCACCGCCCACCCGCTGGGCGGTGCCGGTCTTGCCGGCCACGCGGTAGCCCGGCACCGCGGCTCCGGGGGCCACCCCCACCTCGGGATCGATCACCCGCTCCATCATCTGCATGGTCTGGTGGGCGGCGTCCTGGCTGACCACCCGTCGCTCGGTGGCCACCCCGCTGCCGACGCGCGTGCCGTTGTTGAGGGTCGCAGTCCCCAGGACCAGGCTCGGGTCGATCCGGACTCCCCTGTTGGCGATCGTGTTGACGGCCGCAGCCATCTGCAGAGCATTGACCGAGAGCGACTGCCCGAAGGCGATCCGGTCCTCGGTCTGGTCGGTCAGCGTGTCGGCTGCCGGCAGGATCCCGCGGGTCTCGCCGCCCAGGCCGACACCGGTCTTGTGACCTAGTCCGAAGTCGGTGAGGTAGTCGTAGAGCTCACCGGGCCGGTACTCGTCGGCCGCCATGACGGTGCCGATGTTGGACGACTTCGCGATGATGCCGGCCAGGGTGAGGTTGATCAGACCATGCTCGAAGTAGTCGGTGATCGGGCTGTTCTGGCGATAGAGCGCGCCGGGCACCGCGAATCGCGTCTTGTTGGTGACCTTGCCGGCATCGATCAGGCCGGCCACCGTGAGCACCTTCTCCACCGATCCAGGTTCATACGGGTCGGCCAGTCCACGCGAGGTGTAGGTGCTCGACGACGACTTCTCCGGCTCCGACGCGTCGTAGGTCGGGTAGTCCGCGAGGCTGAGCACCTCTCCGGTCTTGGAGTCCATCACGACGGCGGTCCCGGAGTCCCCGCTCGCTCCACGTACGGTCTGGCTCAGCACCTGCTGCA
The DNA here is from genome assembly GCA_049586475.1 of Nocardioides sp. Taxonomy (GTDB): domain Bacteria; phylum Actinomycetota; class Actinomycetes; order Propionibacteriales; family Nocardioidaceae; genus Nocardioides. The sequence goes on along the minus strand of JBAVCA010000238.1, from coordinate 2,708 downwards.
CGTACCACTGCAGCTCGCGATCGATCGTGGTGGTGAGGTCCTCGCCGTTGCGCGCATCGACCACGGTGCTGTCGCCGAGGGGGATCCGGTTGCCTGCTCCGACCTGGTAGCTGGCCTCCCCGTCGGTGCCGGCGAGGTACTTGTTGAAGGACGACTCGAAGCCGGCGTTGGGTCGCGCGGCTCCTGACTTGCGCGGGTCGCCCAAGAAGCCGACCACGTTGGCAGCCACGTCACGCGCCGGGTAGAACCGCACCGGGTCCTCGCGTGTGTCGAGGCCGTAGAGCTCGGCGGCGCGGGCCTCGTCCACGACCGTCCGTGCTTCCGCAGCCGGAACCTGGCGGGCGATGTACTGGAACTGGCTGTCGCTGGCGCGCAGGCGTTCGAGCACGGTGAAGTAGTCGAGGTCGAGCCGTTTGGAGAGCAGCACTGCCAGCTCAGGAGCCTTGGCTGCGGTCAACGTCGGGTTGGCCACGATCATCAGGCCATCGGCCGAAGCTGCGAGGGGTTGGCCCTTGCGGTCCAAGATCTCGCCGCGCCTTGCCGGTAGCACCACCGTGTCCATGCCCTCTGCTGCAGCCATCTGGGCGTACTGGTTCGGGTCGATCCCCTGCAGCTGGATCAACCGCCCGGCGAAGACCGACATCACCATGGCGATGACGATGAAGCCGATTCGCAACCGCAGGGGGGAGGCACCGCGCTTGGACGGGCGTGCGGCGGGACGGGTGGATCGTCTCAGGGGTGGCTTGGCAGGCCGGCTCATCTGATCTGCTCCACCGGACGACTCATCAGGCAACCTGTCTTGATCCCTCGGACCTCGCTGATCCTCACTATCGGCCGGATCCAAGGCGCGCGGCTCGCGCCGCGCCGAGGGACAGTCCGGGAAGCGTGTCCTCCGGTGCCGGCCGCACGGGCCGGATCACGGGCTCGAAGTTGCACGTGCCGGCGACTGCCGCGGTGGGCTGACCGGTCAGCTTGCCCGAGTCGATGTCCAAGAACACGGCTGTCGGGCTGACCACCATGCCGAGAGCGCAGGCCTTGACTGCCAGCTGCTGCGGGTCACGAAGCTGGTCCAGCTCCATGGCGAGGGCCTGCTGGCGAGCCGACAGGCTGCTCGCCTGGTCCTCGAGCTCGGACGCAGTGAAGGAGGCCTGTTGCATCGAGGTGTTGAAGAGCAGGAGCCCGACGACCCCGGCCAGCAGGATCAGGCTCACCAGGCTGACGAACGGCACCCGGGGCGCTCGGGTGCGCAGCCGCGGCACGACCGTGAGCCGCGCCCGGTGGACGGCCTCCCGAGCGTGGCTGGGAAGCGAGGTACGGCGTTGGGTGGCGATGCTGCTCATCTCGCTGCTCCTGTGGTGCTCGGGGAAATTCGTTCCAGGGCCCGCAGCCGCACCGAGGCGGCACGGGGATTGGCTGCGGTCTCGGCGGCGTCGGCCTGCTCAGCGCCGCGGGTGATCAGCCGCAGGGCAGGCTCGCTGCCCTCGGGGACGAACGGCAGGTCGACCGGCACCGTGCTGCGGGTCACCGCGGTGAACGCCTGCTTGACCAGGCGGTCCTCGAGCGAGTGATAGGACTCCACGACGACGCGGCCGCCGACGTCGATGGAGTCGATCGCGGCCGGGATGGCGCGTCGGAGCACCGCCAGCTCGTCATTGACCTCCATGCGCAAGGCTTGGAACGTCCGCTTGGCAGGGTGTCCGCCGGTCCGGCGCGCCGGCGCGGGGATCTCGGCGTACAACAGCTCGACGAGGGCCGCCGAGGTGGTGAAGGGATCGGTCTCGCGTCGCCGAACCACGGCAGCAGCGATCTTGCGAGCGAACTTCTCCTCGCCGTAGTCGCGCAGCACCCGGGTGAGGTCACCGACGGAGTAGGTGTTGAGCACGTCTGCCGCGCTGATGCCCGCGGTCTTGTCCATGCGCATGTCGAGCGGGGCGTCGACCGAGTAGGCGAAGCCACGCTCCGGGACATCGAGCTGCATCGACGAGACGCCGAGATCGAAGAAGACGGCGTCCACCGAGGCGAGACCGAGGTCGTCGAGCACGCCGGGGATCTCGTCGTACACAGCGTGGACGGCGGTGAAGCGGTCTCCGAAGGAGGCCAGCCGCTCACCCGCCAGGGCCAGGGCGTCGGGGTCACGGTCGATGCCCAGCACCCGGGCCTGCTCGCACCTGGCAAGGATCGCCTCCGAGTGCCCCCCGAGACCCAGGGTGGCGTCGATCATCACCGACCCCTGGTGCGCGAGAGCCGGAGCCAGGAGCGCCACGACCCTGTCGAGCAGCACCGGGTCGTGGGAGACCATCAACGCCCCAGCTGGGTGAGCAGGAGTAGCGCTAGCGCGCAGGCAACGGAGAGGAACCCGGAGAACGCCATCACCGCCAAGGCGTCCTGGGCTTGGTGCCTGACGCGCCGCTGCGCCGGCGCCGCACCCGAAGCGCCGGTCAAGGCGCTCCCGGACAGGCGTTCGGTGGCGGGTGTGCTGCTCATCGGTTTCGACCCCTGATGTGCGTGTCGCCGCGTGAGCGGCTGGCGGACTGCTGCGTGGACTGATGGGACGGATAGTTCTGTGGTGCAGGGCTGTTCAGGTGATCCGCAGAGCCAGGGCTCCGCCCGCTCCCCGATGTCATGGGGAAGTGCTGCCTTCTGGGGCCGGGGAAGGTGTCCCAGACGGCTGCGGGAGGAAGCGGGTCGGAGACCTCGTCCTGCGGATC
>JBAVCA010000237.1:0-1799 GCA_049586475.1 Nocardioides sp. | reverse complement strand
ATCCCGGACCCCGACGTGTGTCCCGCCGACGGGCCCTCGCAGCGCATCGGGCGCATCGAGTTCACCGAGACGGGTCCCGAAGCCGTGTGCAACAGCGACACGATCCGCGAACCGGACGCGCCGACCCTCGCTTACGGCACCGTCGCGACCTGGTCGGACACCACGGTGGCTTGCGTGCTGGAGGACGTCGGCATCACCTGCGTCGATCCCGCCACCGAGCAGGGGTACTTCCTGGGGCGGGGTCGCTACCAGTTGTTCTGACCCTGTATTCGCGGCGCGTGGGGTGCTCGTTCCGGTCAGTGATCGGTCTTCTTGGTCCAGTAGGGCAGGGCCATGGTCACGGTCGGCTGCCCGGCCAGCAGGTGCTGGGACTCGGCTAGGTAGCGCTGGTAGGACGGCTCGGCGCGGAAGGCTTCGGCGGCCGCTGCATCGATGTACCGCTGGAACACGATGATCGCGTCAGCGTCGTCAGCGTCGTCGGCCTCGAAGAAGTAGTGGTAGTCCTGCCCTCCGTTGCTCTGGACCGACGACGGCATGTGCCGGCTCCACACCTCCGCGAGCTCATCACGCCTTCCGGGGAGGGCCGTGTGGCGGATGAACAGGGCAACGGGGCCACCCCGATGAGAGTGCGTCATGCTGTGAGACCTACTTTCCGAGAGTTGATCCAGGTCGTGGCGAAAGCTAGAGCACGTCGCCGACAAGGCCCTGCGTATCCGCGACTGCGACCCGGCTCGCCCCGTTCGAGGAGGAACATCCGTGCTTGTTGCATTCTCTGTGGCGCCGTCCGTCAGCCGCTCCGACGACACCGAGGACGGCTCCGTGTCGGAGGCGGTGGCAGCTGCTGTCCGCGTGGTCCGTGAGTCGGGGCTCCCGAATCGCACCAGCTCGATGTTCACCGAGCTCGAGGGGGAGTGGGACGAGGTGATGGACGTCGTCAAGCAAGCCGTCGACGTGGTCGCCGCAGTATCACCGCGGGTCGGCCTCGTGCTCAAGGCCGACATCCGCCCCGGCCGTACGGGAGAGATGACCGCGAAGCTCGAACGTCTCGAGCAGGCGCTGAACGAAGGCTGAGGCCATGGAGTCCGAGACGCGCACCTATCGCACCGGCGACCACGAGGTCGTCCACGACCTGACCGGCGATGCGGCAGAAATGGTGGCCGGTCGGGGCGATGGGCTCCTCCACGTCTTCGTCCCGCACGCCACCGCGGGGATCGCGATCCTGGAGACGGGTGCCGGGTCCGACGACGACCTGCTCGCCGCCCTGGCGGACCTGCTGCCGGCTGATGACCGCTGGCGCCACCGGCACGGCAGCCCCGGGCACGGGCGCTCCCACGTGATGCCGGCGATCGTGCCCCCGCACGCGACGGTCCCGGTGCTCGACGGCCGTCTCGCGCTCGGCACGTGGCAGAGCGTCTGTCTGGTGGACCTCAACGTCGACAACGACGTACGCGAGGTGCGCTTCAGCTTTCTCTCTGGCTGATCCGGTCGAACAGGCGTTCGACTAGGCTGTCTGTATGTCGTCCCTCGTCACCCCGCCCGGCTGGCCCGCCGATGTACGACCTCCGGACGCGCCGCGGTGGGAGCTGACGGCCGAGTCGTGGCTGCTCGACCTGACGCCGCCTGAGTACCGCACCTATCCGACGCTGCGGCGCCACATCGTGGTGCTGGCTCGGTTCTCGGTGCTCCACGTCGAGGCCTGCCAAGCCGCCTGCAGACGTGGGCTGAGCGAGGCGCGCTCCGAGCTGCGCCACGTCGCTCCGCCCGACATCATCGACGCTGCCGTCCAGACCTGGCTGAGC
>JBAVCA010000236.1:0-5245 GCA_049586475.1 Nocardioides sp. | reverse complement strand
AAGTGAGGCAAGGGCAAGTACGTCTCGGTCGACCGGTTGCGGGGGGACATCGATCTCGACGGCGACCCATCGATTGACAACCTGCCGATCACGGCGTCCGCAGCGCAGGGTCAGTGTGGGGGCTCGGATGATCAGGCGGGTAGAGGTAGCTCGAACCACACCGTGCTTCCGACTCCAAGGGTGCTTTCGAGGCCGACCGAACCTCCGTGCGACTGCACGATCCGCTTCACAGTGTCCAACCCGATGCCGCTTCCCTCGACCGCGATCTCGCCAGGTTCGTGCCCGCGGACGAAGGGCTCGAACACGTCTCCCAGCCGTTCCGGAGCGATGCCGACACCGTTGTCGCGCACCGAGATTCGGTGGCAGTGCGGCTCGGCCTGGTAGCCGATGGAGATGTCCGGAGACCGGTTGCCGGCGTACTTCACAGCGTTGTCGACGAGGTTCAGCAAGACGATGTACAGCTGTCCGGCGTCGGCGTGGACGATGGGCAGCGACCCGACCTGAACCGTGGCGCCCCGCTCGCGCAGGATCTGGCCGAGATCGTGAAGCACGTTGGCGACCAGCACTTCGAGGTCGGTGTCGGCGAGGCGCAGCCGGCCAGTGACTCGGGCGTAGGCCAGCATGTCGTCGATCATCGTGGCCAACCGCACGCTCGCCCCAACCACCCCGGAGGCCAGCGGCTCCAGGTCCGGGTCGGACACCACCGCGGGCTCTACCGCCAGCTGTTCGGCATTGGCGAGGATGACGGTCAGCGGTGTGCGGAGGTCATGGGCGACCTGGCTGGCGAACGCGTCAAGCTCGTCGTTGGACCGCCGTAGCTCGTCTCGGATGCGGGTGAGCTCATGGAGGGAAGACTCGAGCTGTCGGGTCCGCAGCCGCAGCTCGAGGAGGTCGGTGACGTGCTGGGCGAGCCCTGCTACAGCCGCCTGCGCCGTGGGGTCGACCGTCCGCGGGGCATCGTCGAACACGCACAGCCTTCCGATCGTCACCCCGTCGGGCGTGACCAGCGGCGCGGAGGCATAGAAGCGGACTGCCCCGATCTCGCCGGTCACAAAGGGGTTGGCCGCAAATCGCTCGTCCTGGCTGGCGTCGCTGACAGCCATGCTGGGTTCCTCGAGCACCGACGCGCACATGGAGTCGCGCCGGGAGCAGACGGACGAGGCGAACCCAGCGGCGGCGACCTGATGCTGCTGGGTCTCGGTAATCAGGTTGATCGCCGCGAAGGGGACACCGCAGACCTGGGCGGTCAGGTCGACGATGGCCTGCAGGTCTGCGGAGGGGTGTCGGTCCAGCACGTCGTACCCCTCGATCCTGGACTGTCTCGCCAGATTCGCGTCGAGCTGCACCGTGCTCCTCGCTCCCGTGCTCCGCGGCCCGCGTCTCGGTGGCGCTGGCCTCTCTCCCCGCAACAGGCTATCTGGCGCGCCCTGAGGTGCCGTGCGGTGAGCCCAAGCGGCAGAGTCGCCGTGGCTCAGGTGGGCTCCACCGGCGGTCAGCTCTCCGAGACGGATCGCTGCGTTCGACGGCACCGGGGCGGGCCGAGATCGAGGTCGGTGGCCTGGGTGCCCGGGCTTCATCGTCCTGCCAGACCGTCTCGGACCGGGGCTGCTAGTTCAACGCTTGGGCACGATCACGATCAGACCGGAGGGCATGGTGAGACCCCCGCTCATCCGACCGCCGACAGTCTCGACAACAGCGCGGGCACGTTCCAGTGGGCTGGACGGACCGCCGATCCTCGCTGCGACGGAGGCGGCCTCCACGATGACCGTGATCCGAATGTGCCCACCACCCTCGACGACGAGCCTGACTTGACTGCCGCGGTGCGCCAGAGACTCAAGCAGGATTCCGTCGAGAATCTGCTCGAGGGGCCCTGGCGTCACGTCGATCGCGGTGTCCCCGAGCAGCTCGGCCTCGAACGCTACGCCGGCCAGGTCGAGAGTGCTCGACCACCGTCTGGCCAGAGCAGCGACGACGGGACCCAGCCCAACCTGTGCCGTGGCCACGACCGGATGCGTGCGTGTCTCCTCGAGCAGGGCGCCGACAGCCTGGTCAAGGCGGTCGATATGGCCAGTGGCACGGTCGGCGGCAGCGACGAGCTCAGGCGACACGTCGTCGCAGTCCACCAGGTCGTACAGCTCGAGGCGCAGCGCCGTGAGTGGCGTGCGCAGCTCGTGCGAGGCGCGCAACGCCAGGTCCTGCTCGCGGCGCAGGGACTGCTCGAGCTGCATGGCCCCGCCCTCCAAGGCGACGCCGATGGCTCTGGCCTCCTTGATCCGGGTGTCGGGCAGGTGCAGGTCGTAGCGGCCACGAGCGAGGGCGTTCGCCGCCGCCGCCAGCTGGACGAACGGCCGTGCGAGCCGACCGGCCACCACGGCACCAAGGACGATGGCGAGCAGCACGAGCATCGTTCCGAGAGCCAGCAGGGATGGGATGGCGGCAGCCACGTCTCGGTCAACCTGTTGCTGGGGGGCGTCGACCTCGACGGTGACCCCATTGATCGACAACCTGCCGATCACCGCGTCAGCCGCTGCTGCGTCCTCCCACTCGGCTCCGGTGGCTTGGGCTGACTGTCCGTCGGGCATGGTCACCGTGACCCGTCGGTCGGGGGCGGAGTACGGGGTCAGAGCGGCGACAGAGGGCGGGGTGGTCAAGGTCGACGAATCCTCGGCCAGCACGGAAGCGAGAACCATCGCTTCTCGGAACACCTGCGAGCGCAGGTTCTGTTCGGCCAGGTCGGAGATGGTGAGGCTGCGGAGGGACACGAACACGACCACGACCAGCAGCGTGAGGAGCCCGAAGGCCAGGGTCAGCCGCGGGCGCACGACAACCCGCTTCTAAACACTGCCGGGCCCATCCTCGAGGCGGAAGCCAACCCCGCGGACCGTGACGACGTGGGCCGACGAGCGCGCAGCATCCAGCTTGGCGCGCAGGCGGCCGACGGTGACGTCGAGGGTCTTTGTGGAGCCGAACCAGTTCTCGTCCCAGACCTGAGCCATCAGCTGCTCGCGGGTGATCACCGTGCCACGGTCCTCGGCGAGAAGGCCCAGAACCTCGAACTCCTTCGAGGTCAACACCAGCTCCTGTGAGCCGACCCACACCCGCCGGGCGGCGACATTCACTCGCAGCAGTGTGTCGTGCTCGAGCTGGTCGACCGCGGCCGGTGCCTCGACGCGGTGGTCACTCCTCTCGTCCTCTCCCCGCCCGGGGGAAGCGGCCGGTCGACTGGCCGCCCGTCGGACCAGCGCGCGCAACCGTGCCTGCATCTCGGCGATGCCGAATGGCTTGGCCATGTAGTCGTCGGCGCCGTAGTCGAGCCCGACGACGTGGTCGAGCTCGTGCGAACGAGCGGTGAGGATCATGATGCCGCCGTCGTATCCGCCGTCGCGGGCCTGCTGGCACACGTCAAGGCCGTCCATGTCGGGCAACCCGAGGTCGAGCAGCACGACGTCGGGACCGGTGCGGATGGCGTCGAGCCCGGCCTGCCCCGTCTGCGCCCAGATGACGTCGTACCCCTGTCGCTCGAGCATCCGCTGAAGGGTGAGGGCGATGGATTCTTCGTCTTCCACGAGGAGCACGGTGGTCATGTCGTCAGCGTAGGTCTCATGTGGTGTGGGCCGGCGGAGGTCAGCGGTGGTCAGAGGTCGGAGTCGTTGACGCCGGACTCCACGGCGGTGGTGGTGGAGCAGGAGACGCCGCTGGTGCTTTGGACGGCGGCGGTGGGAGTCCAACGCATGGCGCCGGAGGAGGTGGCGCCGGTGCGGAGGTCGTTGGAGGCGATGGTCCCGAACAGCACGGTGACGACGGTGGTGGTGGTGCCTGCAGAGGTCGAGGTGGTTGCGGTCATCGTCGCTGGGATGGTCACAGTCTTGTTGCTGCGCACGTAGTTCTGCGTGAAGACGACCGTCCCGAGGTTGCCGATGGTGGCGCGATCGGTGGCGGTCGCGGGGTTCACGTTCTTGTCTCTCAGAACGACGTTGACCGCGGTGCTGGCGCCGGTGAATCCAGGCGCGATGGTGGTCAGGTTGACGGCGCCTTGGTAGGTGAACGTGAGGGTGTCGCCGGCGCCTGCGGTGCCGAGGGTGCCGGAGTTGCGAGCTTGAATGTCCAGGGCGCGCAGAGGGCTGTTGTCGATGGTCACGGTGACGATCGGGGAGGTCGCGGTCAGGTTGCTGGTGTAGGTCATCACCGCGCGTAGCTCCCAGGTCCCGGTGGCGAGCGCCGCGGTGGCCCAGTCGCAGCTGTAGGGCGCGGTCGTGTCGGTGCAGATGGTGGCGAAGGTCCCGCCGACCGGACGGCTCTCGATGACCACGCGGGTCACGCTCGTGGCCAGCGGGGTCGAGGTGTCGGTGGTGATGGTGGTCGTGTTTCGCACCTGGTCACCGGTCGTCGGTGAGGTGATGGTGACCGAGGCGACGCCGTTCTGCACCTGCCGGGTGATGAGGGCCGGGGTGCTCGAGTTGCCCGCGACGTCGGTGGTGATCGCACGTAGCTCGTAGTTGGCCAGGTTGGTGAGCTTGGTGGTGTCGAGGTTGCACCGGTACGGGTCCAGACTGACGGTGCACAGGGCGGTGAATGTGGTGGCGCCGGCCAGTCGGTAGGACAGGTCGACCTTGGCGATGCCCGACTCGTCGTCGAGCGGGGCGGACGTGACCTGGACAGTCCCGGCCATCGGGCTCGGGGCGGTGATGGTGACCGTAGGCGCGGTGTTGTCGACCACGACGTCGAGCTGTTGATCGTTGACCGCGGTCGTGGTCCCGGAGCCGAGGACCGAGAGAACGCGTACGTCGTAGACGTCGGACAGGGCGGTGGTGCTCCATGAGCACGTGGGTGCGGTGCCGGTGAGCGCCGAGCACCCGGTGATCGTGGTCCACCCGGGTGTGCCGGAGAGCCGGAACTGGAAGGCGCTGGAGATCGTGCGGCTGCCTGCGCCGGACACGGTGGCGGACAGGGCGATGGTGCCGCGGACGTTGCCGGGGAGGTCGGTCAGGACGACCTCGGCGGCGTTGGCGACGCGGGTGGCGAGGGTCGACGAGGTGGCGCTGAAGCCGGCGGCGTCGGTGCTGGTGGCCCGTAGCTGGTAGTCGCCGTCGGTGACCGTGGTGGTGTCCCAGGAGCAGGCGTAAGGCGCGACGGTGTCGGTGCACAGTGCGGTCCACGTGGTGCTACCCAGCGGCGCCCGCTCGATCCGCACCATGGTGATGGCGCTCGCGCTGTCGGTGCTGGTCGCGGTGACTTGCACGGTGCC
>JBAVCA010000235.1:0-1882 GCA_049586475.1 Nocardioides sp. | reverse complement strand
CCCCAGCGCGACCTCGGGGAGGTCCGAGCGCTCATTTCCGGCGACGAGGTCATACATGTCCTCGACGAAGAACGACAGTCCCTTGAGCGCGCGCGCTTGCTGATATTCGTCTTCAGCCATCTGTCGCCACCGTGGTGCCCGCCAGTTGATGCGTTGCGCCTCGCGCACCTCGGCCAGCATGGCGTCCATCTGTTCGGCGTGGACGTCGATGTCACGGCGAAGCTGCGCCCACGCCGTACGGTCCGGAAGCGGTTGAGCTCGGACCCCGTCCGCCAGGTCGCGAAGCTGCACCGCCAGGGTCTCGCGCAGCCGGTCGAGAGCCCGCTGGGTGCTCCTCAGCGGCAGTGCCGGCCACACCGTGTCGACGGCGAGGCCCACGAAAGCTCCGAAGGCCACGAAGCCCAGGTAGGCGCCGGCGAACCTCCACGGATCAGCCGCGCCGATGATCAGGATGAACAACCCAGAGATGGGCACCCAGCTGGCGCTGGCACCCAAGCGCCCCCACCGGGACGACCACGCTCCGACCAGCACGACGAGCCCCAAGGCCAGGACCCCGGGATCGGACAGAGCCAGTGCCGCGATGGCCGGCACCGCTCCGAGCGCGATCGCCGCGATGCTGCTCAGTGTGGCTCGCAGCGAGCTGGCCACCGTGCCGGCGACCGACACCACCGCCCCGAGGGGGGCGTAGTAGGCGTACTCGTCGGCGACGCCCCCGAACGGAGCGATCAGGATCCAGGCCAACGTCGCAGCCGCTGCGACCTTGAGCGCGTGCGCTGCACGGGCGCCGGTAAGTCCCGCGCCGATGACAGACACCACCGCAAGTGGCCCCGAGACGTGCTCGAGGAACTGCGAGTGACGGCCCCCGCGAGACGCCGGGGTCGTATCCGTGCGAGTGCTGGCGGAAAAGATCCTCACGCTCCTATCCCACCACCTCATCGGTCCTTGCGCGCGGACCGCGGCACGTGGGTGCGATCGACGGCTCGGCGGACGACCTCCGGGCGATCGCCCCTAGCGAGGAGCCCTGACGCCGGCCGCCGGCCGCCGGGGTCGGTCTCACCCTGCCGATCTGGACTCCTGCGCCGTCAGCCTCCACTTGATGCGGAACCTGGCACTCCTGGATTAGGCTTTTGTCAGCGACCCAGTCGCCCGCCCCTACCGGGACGGAAGGGTTTGTCAGCTGCGACCAGACAGGAGAAACATCCCATGTCGAACACAGGCAACACGACCCACACCACGGGCCATCGCCAGTCAGATCTGCAACGCGCCGCCGCAGCGGTCGGCGCCGTATTCCTGCTCGTCGGTGTCCTGGGATTCATTCCCGGAGTCACCACCGACTACTCCACCATGGAGTTCGCGGGCCCCGAGTCCGATGCGAAACTGTTGGGCATCTTCGAAGTCTCGATCCTGCACAACATCGTGCACCTGCTCTTCGGCGTCGCCGGCCTGGCCCTGGCGAAGTCCTGGAACGGCGCCCGTTCCTACCTGATCGGCGGAGGGGTCATCTACCTGGTCCTCTGGATCTATGGATTGGTCGTCGACCATGACAGCACAGCCAACTTCGTCCCGTTGAACGACGCCGACAACTGGCTCCACCTCGGCCTCGGTCTGGGCATGATCGCTCTGGGCGTCGTGCTGGCGAAGCGGCATGAGGACCACCGTGGGGCACCACGATGACCACGCCACAGGCCGATGATCGTTAGGCCGGTCGGCGGAGCCGCCGGTTGCTTGGCGATGATCCTCATCTCCGTGGTGGCATCGGTCCTCTTGACTGTGCTGATCAACCTCGCGCGCTGAGCAGGTCACACGTTGCCTCCGCGCGGAGATCGTCAGCCTCGGGCCAGTCGTGCGCTCGGCTGAGGATGACACCAAGAAGGGCCGGAAG
>JBAVCA010000234.1:0-3840 GCA_049586475.1 Nocardioides sp. | reverse complement strand
CCCCGGAACTGTCTGCCGCGGTGACCCCGGCGCTGCTGAGCACCGACCCCGACGTGGACCGGCTGCGGCTGCGGATCGGCGCCGAGTTCGCCCGGCGGTTCGGCGCCGCGCTGGGCGAGGACGGCAGTGACGACTTGGTCGAGGCGCTCACCTTGGCGTTCTCCGGAGCCCTGCTCCAGGCCGGCATGGGCCTGATGACCTACACCGAGATGGGCGACCGGCTCGACGTGGTCGTCGCCACGATCCTACGAGGCAACGCCTGATGGCCACCGATGACCGAACCACCGTCCACCCGGGTGACCAGGCGGGCTCCCCGACCCCGAGTCAGGGCCCCATCGTCTTCGATCCGTTCGACTACGGCTTTCAGGAGGACCCCTACCCGGTGTACGCCCGGTGCCGTGCCGAAGAGCCACTGCACCACAACGCGACGCACGACTTCTGGGTGCTGACCCGTCACGCGGACGTGCAGCGAGCCTTTCGCAGCGAGGACGTCTACTCCAACGCGATGGGGGTCTCCCTCGAGCCCAGCGCCTGGGGCCCGCACGCACACAAGGTGATGTCGTTCCTCGGCCTGGACGGTGACCGTCAGACGAGGCTCCGCTCGCTGGTCTCGAAGGGGTTCACCCCGCGCCGGGTCACCGAGCTGACGCCGCAGATCGAGCGCCTCACCGACCACTACCTGACCCGCTGCCTCGAGATGGCCGACAGCGGCGAAGGCTTTGACTGGATCAGAGACTTCGCCGGCAAGCTCCCGATGGACGTGATCTCCGAGATGATGGGAGTCCCGGTCGCCGACCGCGACGAGGTGCGCCGACTGGCCGACATCGTGGTGCACCGCGAGGACGGCGTGCACGACGTTCCCGAGGCCGGAGTGGTCGCTTCGCTGGATCTGGTCGTCTACTACGCCGACATGGTTGCCCAGCGCCGCAAGCGACCGACCGAGGACCTGACCAGCGCGCTGGTCGCAGCAGAGACCAACGGCGACAAGCTGACCGACGACGAGATCATCGCATTCCTGTTCCTGATGGTCGTGGCCGGCAACGAGACGACCACCAAGCTCCTGGGCCACGCGCTCTTCCACCTGACCAGGCACGAGGACCAGTACGCCGTGGTGTTCGGGACCGGCGCAGAGGGCAAGGGGGGCGTCGACCTCGTCGTCCCCTGGATCGAGGAGACCCTGCGGTACGACACGTCCAGCCAGGTGCTCGCGCGCCACCTCCTCGCGGACGTCGAGGTGGAGGGCGTCGTTGCCCCGGCGGGCGCCAAGCTGGCGCTCTGCATCGGTTCGGCCAACCGCGACGAGCGGGTCTTCGACCGCCCCGACGCGTTCGACCTGCATCGGCCGAAGGAGGAGCTCGCGCAGTCGGTCAGCTTCGGTGGCGGGCGGCACTTCTGCCTCGGCGCCAATCTGGCCCGGCTCGAGGCGCAGATCGCCCTGCGGGAGCTGGTCACCCGGGTCAAGCGCATCGACGTCGCTCACGACGACTGCCTGCGGGTGCACTCGGTGAGCGTCCGGGGATTCTCGTCGGTGCCGGTCACCTCGATCGAGGTGCGGTAGCGATGGCGAGGTACGCGCGTCCCGAGCGTCGTCCGGCCGTCATCGCCGGCGCTTCCTCCGGCATCGGCGCCGCCACGGCGCTGACCTTCGCCGCGGCCGGCTACCCGGTGGCGCTGGGCGCCCGTCGGGTCGACAAGCTGGAAGAGCTCGCCGCCCAGATCCGGGACTCAGGGGGAGAGGTCACCGTAGCTTCCCTCGACGTCACCGACGCGGCCTCGGTAAGGGGCTTCACCGCCGAGGTCACTGCCGCACTCGGGGACATCGAGACCGTGGTCTCCAACGCCGGCGCGGTCGCGCCGGGAGTGATCGCGGAAGTCGACTCCGAGCGCTTCTCCCGCGAGCTGGACCTCAACATCACCGGCGCGCACCGGCTGGTGCGGGCCTTCGTGCCCGCGATGATCGAGCGCCGCCGGGGCGACGTCGTTTTCGTCTCCTCCGACGTCGCCGTGCGGGCACGCCCTTTCATGTCGTCCTACGCCGCCGGCAAGTGGGGCCTGGAGGGCATGGCTCACGCCTTGCAGATGGAGCTGGAGGGTTCCGGTGTGCGGGCCTCGATCGTGCGGCCCGGCCCGACGTGGAGCGAGATGGGGTCCGATTGGGATCCCGACGAGGCGGCAGCGGTACTGAACGGCTGGGTGAAGTTCGGTCTGGCCAGGCACCCGCACTTCATGAAGCCCCAGGCGATCGCTGATGCGATCGCGATGGTGGTGGCCGCTCCCCGAGGCGTCCACCTCAACCTCATCGAGGTCTCACCCGAAGCTCCCGTGGAGGAATGATGGACCCGAAGACCCCGACCGCCGAGGTCGACACGAGCGCGATCCCGGAGGTCTCCTACGCCGTGCCCGACGACGGTTACGGCCACCTCGCGGAGATGCGGGTCGACCCGATCACTCTCTTCCAGCGGGTGCGTGACGAGTGCGGCGACATCGGTCGCTTCCGCCTCGCCGACCGGGACGTGGTGCTGGTCTCGGGTGCCGAGGCCAACGAGCAGTTCTTCCGCGCCCCGGACTCCACGCTCGACCAGGCAGCGGCGTACCCGTTCATGACCCCGATCTTCGGCAAGGGCGTCGTGTTCGACGCCTCGCCCGAGGAGCGGCAGCAGATGTTGAAGAACCAGGCACTGCGCGGCGACATGATGCGCGGCCACGCGGCCACGATCGAGGCGGAGATCAACCGGATGGTCGGGGAGTGGGGCGACGAGGGGGAGATCGACCTGCTCGACTGGTTCGCCGAGCTCACGATCTACACGACCTCGTCCTGCCTGATCGGCAAGCCGTTCCGAGAGGAGCTCGACGCCTCCTTCGCCCATCACTACCACGACCTGGAGAAGGGCACCGACGCGTTGGCGTACGTCGACCCCTACCTCGACATCGAATCCTTCCGGACCCGTGACGCGGCTCGGGTCAAGCTGGTCGAGCTGGTGCAGGCGATCATCGACAAGCGGGTGGCCCGTGGGGTCGTGGCCAAGGACGAGCGCGACCTGCTCGACGTGCTGATCTCGGTCGACTACTCCGCCGACCTGATCACGGGCATCTTCATCTCGATGATGTTCGCGGGACACCACACCTCGTCGGGCACGGCGGCGTGGGCGCTGATCGAGCTGATGCGCCACCCCGAGTCGATGGCTGCCGTGGTGGCCGAGCTCGACGAGCTCTACGCCGACGGCGAGGACGGGCCGGTCGAGATCTCCTTCCAGGCCCTGCGCTCGATCCCACAGCTGGAGGCGGCGCTCAAGGAGACCCTGCGCCTGCACCCGCCGCTGATCATCCTGCTGCGGCTGGTGCAGGAGGAGATCGAGCTGGCCGGGCACACGATCGCGCCGGGCACGATGGTTGCGGCGTCGCCGAAGGTCTCCAACCGGATCGCCGAGGACTTCCCCGACCCGGACGCGTTCGACCCCACCCGCTACCTCGACGAGCGCCAGGCCGACATCGTCAACCGCTGGACCTGGATCCCGTTCGGGGCCGGCAAGCACCGCTGTGTTGGCTCGGCCTTCGCGATGATGCAGCTCAAGGCGATCTTCTCGGTGATCCTGCGCGACTACGAGTTCGAGATGGCCCAGCCCTCGGAGTCGTATCGCGACGACACCTCGAAGATGGTCATCCAGCTGCAGCGCCCGTGCCGGGCGCGCTACCGCCGGCGGGTGCGATGAAGGTCCTAGCCGACCTCGACCTGTGCCAGGGCCACCAGATGTGCCAGCTCGAGGCGCCCTCCGTCTTCGGCTTCGATGTCGACGCGGACCAGGTCGTGGTGCTCCAGGAGTCACCTGACCAGAGCCTGCG
>JBAVCA010000233.1:0-10452 GCA_049586475.1 Nocardioides sp. | reverse complement strand
GGCGCCACCCGGCACGGCGGTGCTACTGACCGCCCTCGTTGAGGGTGACCTCGATGGGCGTGTAGTCCGCACCGTCGACATCGACCTCGTCACCGAGGTCCGCGATCGCCTGCTCGATGTAGGTGTTGTCGTAGGCCGTCGTCGGCGGCTCCTCAGTGATCAGGTTCTGACCCTGCTCGTTCACCGCAGCGAGGGCGCCCTCGACGGTCTGGTCCCAGGCAGCCTGGTCGATCACGCCGATGCCATTGCCGGCCGGCCAGATCAGCTTGTTGGTCTCGTTGGCCATCCACAGCTCGTGGCTCGGTCCCCAGCTCGACCCGGCCGCGACCGTGATGTCGGCAGCGGTCTCGACGTTGTCGCGTGCGTAGGCCCACCCCTGGATCACTGCCTTGAGGAAGGCGACCGTCGTCTCGGCGTACTCCTCGTCCGACTCCAGCCGCTCGGTGTCGGCCCACAGGGCGTCCTGGAGCATGCCGCCCTCGGTGTCGGCATACGAGATCACGTTGAAGTCGTCCGGCTGGTAGAGCTCGCCGGTCTCCGGGTCGGGGGTCTCGAGCAGCTGGGCGTACTCGTTGTAGGTCATCGCCTGAGCCGCGTCGATGTCGCCCTGGAGGAAGGCATTCATGTTGAAGTCCTGGGTGACGATCGAGACTGACGAGGCATCGAGGCCCTCCGCTGCCATCGCCGCGAAGATCTCCCACTCGTTGCCGAAGCCCCACGACCCGATCCGCTTGCCCTCGAAGTCAGCCACGGACTCGATGCCGGAGTCGGCCATCGAGACCTGAAGCGTTCCGGAACGCTGGAAGATCTGCGCGATGTTGGTCAGGTTGGCGCCCTGCTCGATGGAGCCGAGCACCTTCGGGACCCAGGCGACGGCGTAGTCGGCGTCTCCGTTGGCCAAAGCGTCCTGCGGGACGATGTCACCGCCCGACGGCACGATCTCGACGTCGAGACCCTCATCGGCGAAGAACCCCTGGTCCACGGCCGCGTAGTAGCCGGCGAACTGGGCCTGCGGCAGCCACTGCAGTTGCAGGGTCACCTCGGTGAGACCGCTGGCAGCGCTGCCGCTGCCACTGCCGTCGTCGTCGTCGCTGCCGCAAGCGGCGAGCGTGGTTGCCGCAAGCGCGACGGTGGCGCCGACCGCGAGGCGGCGACGAAGGGTGTTCAACATGGGGGTTCCTTTCGGGAGTCCTGAACGAAGACGCTCGCCTCGCGACAGTGCAGAGGCGGACGGTGTGGTGCGGGGGCGGGCCCGCGGACGCCGGGTGGCGACCTCATGCGGGGACCCCGGTGGGAAGTCGCCACTGCACCAGGCGTTCGAGCAGCACAGTGACGACGTAGGCGAGCAACCCGAGCAGGATGGCTGCCGCGACGTAGGCCCAAGCCCGGGCATACGCGCTCGTAGCAGCGCTGGTCGCGATGAAGCTGCCGAGTCCGCCACGAGGTCCTCCGAAGTACTCGGCGACAAGGGCGGAGATCACGGCGAGCGAGCTGGCGACCCGGATACCGGTGAGCACGAAGGGCGCTGATGACGGCAGGGTCAGCGAGCGGAAGGTCTGCCACCCGGAGGCGGCGTAGGAGTACATCAGGTCGCGGTGCTGCGGAGTCGTCTGGCGGAGTCCGCGCACGGTGTTGATGTAGACCGGCACGAAGGCCGCGATCGCGGCGATCGCACGGCGGCCGTACTCGCTGTCCGCGCCGTACATCGAGTTGAGCACCGGCGCCAGGGCGACGATCGGGACGACCGCGAGCGAGGCCACGACGAAGGCAAGCATGCCGTCGACCACGCGCGCCCACGCCGCCAGCCCGGCCAGCACGATCCCGACCGAGGTCCCGAAGACGAGGCCGATTGCGGCATTGCCACCGGTGATCCAGAACGCCTCCTGCACGGCCTCGTAGTTGGCCTGCAGCTCGTCTGCAATCTCTTGCGGGCCCGGGAGCAGGTAGGGCGACACCTCGACCACGGAGACGAGGTACTGCCAGCAGGCAAGCACGACGACGCCCACCACGACGGGGGCGACAACCCGGGCGAACCGCTCCCCCACCGAGTTGCTCACCGCTCCTCCGCACCGCTCAAGGCAACTGGGGCAGCATGCAGTGCTTCGCGGACCTCGGTGACCTTGGCGAAGAAGGTCGGGTCCTCGCGGAGCTTGTGGTCCCGGACGACCTCCCGGCCGATCCCGGTGGTGATCTCGTCGGTGATCCGCCCGGGCCGGGCCGACATCACCACGACCCGGTCGGCCAGGAACACTGCCTCCGGAATGGAGTGGGTCACGAAGACGACCGCGGCGCCGGTCTCCATCGAGATCCGGGCCAGCTCGGCCTGCATCCGCTCACGGGTCATCTCGTCCAAGGCGCCGAACGGCTCGTCCATCAGCAGCAAGCGCGGCCGCTCGGCCAGCGACCGGGCGATCGCGACCCGCTGCTGCATGCCCCCAGAGAGCTGGTCAGGACGCGACTTGGCAAAGTCGGCCAACCCCACCAGCTCGACCAGCTCGGCGACTCGCCGCTTGCGCTCGGAGCGCGAGGCACCGTGCAGCTCGAGCGGCAGCGAGATGTTGCCGGCTACCGTGCGCCAGGGCAGCAGGCCGGCCTGCTGGAAGGCGATGCCGTAGTCCTGGTCGACCCGAGCCTGGTCGGCGCTTTTCCCGAAGACCTCAACCATCCCGGACGTCGGCTGCTCGAGGTCGGCGATCAGGCGCATCAACGTCGACTTGCCGCAGCCGGACGGACCGATGAGGGCGACGAACTCGCCCGCCGCGACGCTCAGCTCGACCTCGGACAGCGCGACCACCTGGTTCTTCCGGGCCCCGAACGTCTTGGTCGCACCGGCGACGCGCACGGCGTCGACGGTGAGCACGGAGCCCGCTTCAGGCTCTGGCCGGAAGCTGGGGTCGCTCATAGCGCCTCTCCTCGTCGGTAGTTGCGCATCATCAGGCCGAGGAGCGCGATGAAGCCGGCTGCCAGCAGACCCAGCGCCACGGCGCCGAAGATCGGCGCCCAGGCCTTCTCCGGGTCGCCGGAGGCCTGTCCGGCGTAGGTGATCAGCATCCGGCCGATGCCGTCGGGATAGACGATCGACACCTCGGCGACGACGGTACCGACGACTGCGCCCGCGGCACCGAGACGCAGCGCCGGCAGCAGGTACGGGACGGCGGCCGGCAACCGCACCCGACGCAGCGTCGCCCACCAACCGGCGCCGTAGGTGCGCATCAGCTCGGTGTGGATCGGCGCTGCGGCCTGTAGCCCGCGCAGCGCACCGACGGCCACCGGGAAGAACGCGAGGTAGCTGGCGATCAAGGCCACCGACATCCAGGGTGGCCACTGCCAGGTACCGATCTCGATCCGCGATCCCCAGCTGCGAACCATCGGCGCGAACGCGATCAGCGGGACGGTCTGGCTGAGCACGATCCAGGGCAGCAGCCCCCACGCGGCCAGGCGAGAACGCGCCATCAGGAGCGCGAGCAGCAGTCCGATCGCCGTGCCGACGAGCCAGCCCGCGGCGGCCACCCGGAGCGAGACGAGGACGGCGTCAGCCACCGCCCGCCACAGCGCCTCCGCACCCGGCATGCTGGAAACCGGCTCGCCGAGACGCTGGAGCATGTCCCACACGTGCGGCATGGCGAGATCGGTGGTGCGGGGGAGCACCCGGTTCTCGCCGATGACGACGCCGTTCTCCCCTACGATCGCCTTGTAGCCCTCCCACACCCCGGCAACAGCGACCAGTCCCAGAGCTCCCCACCAGGCAGCGCGCAGCACCGGCCAGGCGCCGCCGGCGAACAGGCGCGGACGGGTGCTCTCCAACCCTGGCGCGGCTGTGGTCGGGGCGGTCACGGACACTGCGGATCAGGCCTTCGCCGTCACGTGCACACGAAGCTCAGGGATGATCGACTCGCCGTACACCCGCATCGTCTCCTCCTTGTTGTCGTGCTGGAGGTAGACCGCGAACTGGTCGACGCCGATGGCCTTGAGCTCCTCGAGCTTGGCGATGTGGTCCTCCGGGGTGCCGAGGATGCAGAAGCGGTCAACGATCTCGTCGGGCACGAAGTCGGCGTGGGTGTTGCCGGCGCGGCCGTGCTCGTTGTAGTCGTAGCCCTCGCGACCCTTGATGTAGTCGGTGAGGGCCTGGGGGATGGCACTCCCCGCACCACTCCCCGCATCACCCCCCGCATCACTGGCCCCATCACTGTTCCCGCCGCCGTCGCCGTAGCGCGCGACGATGTCGGCCACGTGGTTGCCGACCATCCCGCCGAACCACCGGCACTGCTCCCGCATGTGGGCCAGCGACTCCGGGCTGCCATCACCGACGTAGGCCGGAGCAGCGACGCAGAAGGTGATCGAGTCAGGGTCGCGGCCGGCATCGGAAGCGGCCTTGCGGACGGCGCCGATCATCCACTTTGCGATGTCGACGTCGGCCAGCTGGAGGATGAACCCGTCGCCCACCTCACCGGCCGTCTTCAGCGCCAGCGGACCGTACGCCGCGATCCAGACCTCGAGCGCCGACGACCGCGCCCACGGGAACTGCAGGGTGGTGCCGTTGAGCTCGACCGGCCGACAGTTGGCGAGCTCGCGAATCACGTGCGTGGCCTCGCGCACGTCCTTGAGCGTGGTGGGTCTGCCGTTCAGCACCCGGACCGCGGAGTCGCCGCGGCCGATGCCGCACACGGTGCGGTTGCCGTACATCTCGTTGAGCGTGGCGAAGACCGAGGCGGTGACCGTCCAGTCACGGGTGGCCGGGTTGGTGACCATCGGACCGACGACGATCCGGTTGGTCGCGGCCAAGATCGCCGAGTAGATGACGTACGGCTCCTGCCACAGCAAGTGGGAGTCGAAGGTCCAGGCGTAGTCGAACCCGTGCTCCTCGGCCTGCTTTGCCAGTGCGACGGTGCGCGAGGCGGGTGGGTTGGTCTGCAGGACGACGCCGAAATCCATGGTGTTCTCCTTGTGCCGGTGGTCGAGAGGTCAGAGGCGTCTGGCGGGGTCGAGGTGATCGAGGTGCGGACCAGCGAGCCTCGGGTGGCCGTCAGACGAGGTACTGGGTCAGCCCCCGCCTGAGATACTTCCCGTGCCCGGCGCGCCCGTGGAACGCGCCGTCGGACACCACGACCGAGCCCCGCGAGACCACGACGTCGACGTGACCGTCGATCTCGTAGCCCTCCCAGGCGGAGTGGTCCATGTTCATGTGGTGCGTCTTGCCGACCCCGATCGAGGTGTGGCCCTGGGGGTCGTAGACGACGATGTCAGCGTCCGCCCCCGGTGCGATCACCCCCTTGGTGCCGTAGAGACCGAACATCCGCGCCGGGGTGGTCGAGGTGAGCTCCACCCAGCGCTCCAGGGTGATCTCGCCGGTGACGACGCCCTGGTAGAGCAGGTCGAGGCGGTGCTCCACCGATCCGATCCCGTTGGGGATCGCGCGGAAGTCGCCGCGGCCGAGCTCCTTCTGGTCCTTCATGCAGAACGGGCAGTGGTCGGTGGAGACCATCTGGAGGTCATTGGTGCGCAGCCCCTGCCACATGGCGTCCTGGTGGCCGTCGGCTCGCGAGCGCAGCGGGGTCGAGCAGACCCACTTGGCGCCCTCGAACTCACCCCAGGTCGGATCACCCTGCGCGCCGAGCTGCTCCTCCAACGAGAGGTAGAGGTACTGCGGGCAGGTCTCGCCGAAGACGTTCTTGCCGCGGTCACGGGCTGCGGCGAGCTGGGCCACCGCCTGCTTCGCCGACACGTGCACGACGTACAACGGCGACTCGGTGAGATCGGCAAGCATGATGGCGCGGTGCGTCGCCTCCTCCTCCATCTGCCAGGCTCGGGCGACGCCATGAAAGTAGGGGGCGGTCTTGCCCGCGTTGTAGAGCTGCTCGGCGAGGACGTCGATCGCGGGGCCGTTCTCGGCGTGCATCATCGTCATCAGCCCGAGCTCAGCGGCCTTCTGCATCGCCTTGAGGATCTGGGCGTCGTCGGAGTAGAAGACGCCGGGGTAGGCCATGAAGAGCTTGTAGGACGTGATGCCCTCGTCGACGAGGGTCTCCATCGCCTTGAGCGACTGCTCGTCGACGCCTCCGATGATCTGGTGAAAGCCGTAGTCGACCGCGCAGTTGCCGCCGGCCTTCTC
Organism: Nocardioides sp.; assembly: GCA_049586475.1. GTDB lineage: Bacteria > Actinomycetota > Actinomycetes > Propionibacteriales > Nocardioidaceae > Nocardioides. The sequence goes on along the minus strand of JBAVCA010000233.1, from coordinate 4,343 downwards.
GTGCCAGGCGGCCAGGCCGGTCTCGACCGCCTCGCCGGTCTTCTGCACAGCGAAGTCGATGATGGACGTCGTACCGCCCCAAGCCGCAGCGGTGGTGCCGGATTCGAACGTGTCGCTGGCCTCGGTGCCGCCGAAGGGCAGCTGCATGTGGGTGTGGGCGTCGATACCGCCGGGGATGACGTACTTGCCGCTCGCATCGATCACCCGGTCGACCGAGCCGGTCAGGTCATGGCCGAGCAACGTCGAGCCGGGAGCGAGGACGGCCACGACCTGCTCGCCGTCGACGAGGACGTCGGCGGCACTGCGACCGGTGGAGCTGACGACGGTGCCACCAGAGATCAGCAGGGTGCCCATGACGTCCTCCTCACGCCTTGGAGATCAGGGCGTAGGAGTCGGGGCGACGATCGCGGTAGAACTGCCAGTCGTCGCGCATCTGCTGGACCATCTCGAGGTCGAGGTCGCGCACCAGCAGCTCCTCCTCGGTGCCGGAGCCGACCTCGCCGATGAAGTTGCCCCGCGGGTCGATGACCTGGCTGGTGCCGTAGAAGTTGACCGCCTCGGGCCCGTACTCGTTGTCCTCCAGACCCACCCGGTTGGGCTGCAGGACGAAGTACCCGTTGGCGACCGCGGCGCAGGGGCCCTCGACCTCCCACAACCGGTTCGACAGGCCGGGCTTGGTCGCGTTGGGGTTGAACACCATGTGGGCCCCGTTGAGGCCGAGCTCGCGCCATCCCTCGGGGAAGTGCCGGTCGTAGCAGATGTAGACGCCGATCTTGCCCACCGACGTGTCGAAGACGGGGTAGCCGGCATTGCCCGGGCGGAAGTAGAACTTCTCCCAGAACTTCTCCACGTGCGGAATGTGGTTCTTGCGGTAGGAGCCCAGGATGGTGCCGTCGGCTTCCACGACGACCGCGGTGTTGTAGTAGACGCCGGTCTGCTCCTCCTCGTAGATCGGGAGGATCATCACCATCTCGAGCTCCTTGGCCAGGGCGGCGAAGCGCTGCACGATCGGGCCGTCGACGGGCTCCGCGTAGCGGTAGTACTTCTGGTCCTGGGTGATCCCGAAGTACGGCCCGTAGAACAGTTCCTGGAAGCAGATCACCTGCGCACCCTGGGTCTTGGCGTCGCGGGCGAACTGCTCGTGCTTGTCGAGCATCGACTCCTTGTCACCGGTCCAGGTGGTCTGGGAAATGGCTGCTCGAACGATCGTCAAGGGGGTCCTCCGGTAGCTCTGGTGGCTCTGGGGCGGCTCAGTCGTTTCTGTTATCTTGCTGGTTGAACATTTCGCTGGAAAGAACAATCTGTCAAGGGTCGGCTCCATCTCGTCTGGACCGGAGGGTGGGCGATGGTCGAGGTTCGGCTCGAGTGGGGCCCTGTCGAGGACCGATCGCCTCCCGGCATCGCGGGTGCGTTCAGTCGGGCGATCCGCGCCGGGACGTTGGCCCCGGGCGATCGGTTGCCGACGGTGCGCGACGTCGCTGCGGACCTCGGGGTGTCGCCGGCCACGGTCAGCTCGGCCTGGCAGGCGCTGCGCCGGACGGGCCTCGTGGTCTCCCGAGGCCGAGCCGGCACCTTCGTACGCGACAACCCGACGACCTGGCTGAGCCCGCGGGTGCGGGACCTGGTTGGGGTCGCGGACGCCTCGGTGCGCTTCGATCTCTCCCGGGGGACCCCCGATCCGGCCCTGCTGCCCGCGCTCGGACCGGCGCTGGGTCGGGTCTCGGCGCGTGCGGCGACCCTTGCCTACCAGGAGGAGCCGGTGCTGCCGCGCCTGCGCGAGGTGCTTGCCTCGACCTGGCCCGTTGCGGCCGACACGATCACCGTCGTCGACGGCGCTACCGACGGCATCTCCCGACTGCTGGAGCACGTGGTCTCCTACGGCGACCGAGTGGTGCTGGAGTCCCCGGGATTCCCGCCGTTCTTCGACCTCGTGGAGTCGCTCGGGGCCGAGGTCGTGCCGGTGGGCCTCGATGACCAGGGAGTACGCGTCGCCGACTTGCGCGCTGCACTGGAGAAACGGCCGGTGGTCGTCGTGATCCAGCCCCGAGCCCACAACCCGACCGGCGTCTCGCTCACCTCAGAGCGCGCCGCCGACCTGGCGGAACTCCTCGCCCGCGGCGGCACCTCCGGCCCGTGGGTGATCGAGGACGACCACTCCGGCTCGATCAGCACGTCCCCCGACGTCTCGCTCAGCCCGCTGCTGCCCGGTCGCGTCATCCACGTGCGCAGCTTCTCCAAGTCCCACGGCCCCGACCTGCGCATCGCTGCCCTCGGCGGTCCCTCGGCGCTGGTCGATGCCGTCGTGCGGCGACGCATGCTGGGGCCGGCGTGGACCTCCCGGATGCTGCAGACCATCCTGCTCGACCTGCTCACCGAAGCGCAGTCGATGGACGAGGTCGCCGAGGCTCGGCGCCAGTACTTCGGCCGCCAGCACGCCATGGTGGCCGCGCTCGCGACGGAGGACGTCGAGGTCGCGGCTCCGGACGGCATCAACTTGTGGCTCCCGGTGCGCGACGAGCGCGCCGCCCTGCTGCACCTCGCCGCTGCCGGCATCCGCGTGGCTGCCGGCACCCCGTTCCTCGCGACCGGCTCAGTGGCGAAGCCCCATCTGCGCGTCACCTCCGGCCTCGTCACCGGCGAGCACGTCACCGAGGTCGCGGCGGCCCTGGCCGGTGCTGCCGGAGCCGCTCGATAGCGCCCGGCAGTGCCATGCTGAGCAGGTGACCGAGCCCACCGCCGCACACCCCGCCGAAACGACGCATGCCGCACTGATGTCAGCCGCGATTCATGCCCGGCGTTGGTTGGACGGCGTGGACGCCCGCAGCGTGCCGGCGCGGAGCGACGTCGAGGCACTCGTGCCGCTGATCGGCGGCCCGCTCCCGGCGGAGGGCTGCGACGCCGGGCGTGTCGTCGACGAGGTCGCGGCCGTGGAGGCGGGCCTGATGGCCAGCCAGTCCGGGCGGTTCTTCGGCTGGGTGATGGGCGGGACACTTCCGGCGGCCCTCGCGGCCGACTGGCTCGTCAGCGCGTGGGACCAGAACGCCGGCATGCGAGACGCGACGCCGGGCGTCGTGGCGCTCGAGGAGGCGGCGGCTCGATGGATCCTCGACCTGCTGCAGCTTCCTGCTAGCGCGGACGTGGGCTTCGTCACCGGCGCCACGATGGCCAACTTCACCTGCCTGGCCGCCGCCCGCGGCGCCGTGCTCCAACGCGTCGACCACGACGTGCATGCCGACGGCCTGACCGGATCGCCGCGCGTGCACGTGCTGGTGGGTGAGGAGCGGCACGACACCGTCGACCTGGCCCTGCGCTACCTGGGACTGGGCGCGCCCACCGTCGTGAGCGCCGACAATCAGGGTCGAGTGCGCCTGGAGGCCCTGTCCAAGGCGATCGGGGCGGTGCCGATCGGCGCCCCGCTGATCGTCTGCCTCCAGGTAGGCAACGTGCACTCCGGTGCCTTCGACCCGGTCGCGGAGGCTGCGGCACTCGCGCACGCTCGCGACGCCTGGGTCCACGTCGACGGCGCTTTCGGGCTGTGGGCCGCGGCCTCCCCCCGGCTCACTCGTCGCCTGGGCGCGACCGACGCCGCGGACTCCTGGGCGACCGACGCGCACAAGACGCTGAACACGCCGTACGACTGCGGGGTCGCGATCGTGCGCGACCCTGTGGCGATGCGCGCAGCCATGGGAGTCCACGCCAGCTACCTGTTGGACGAGGAGTCCGGCCCCGGCAACCCCTACGAGCGGGTGCCGGAGCTCTCGCGGCGGGCCCGCGGTGTGCCGGTCTGGGCAGCGCTGCGGTCCCTGGGCCGCACCGGGGTGACCGAGCTCGTCGACACCCTGGCCGACCGGGCCGCCGAGATCGCGGCGGGGCTGAGCGCGCTGCCTGGCGTGAGGATCCTCAACGACGTGACCTACACCCAGGTCTGCCTCTGCCTGGAGGACGACGACCGGACCCGCGCGGTCGGCGCGCGCCTCCACGAGGACGGGCGGATCCTGCTGTCGGCCTCACGCTGGCGCGGACGCGACGTGCTCCGGATCTCGGTGAGCAACGCCCGCACCAGCGCTTCCGACGTGGCGACCGTGGTCGAGGTCGTGGCTGCTGCGCTCGGCACGGATGCTCCGGCGACGCGCTAGCCGGCTCAAGGACGTCGTCAGGGCTCGTCGTCCAAGGACCCCTCGGGGTCGACCTGGTCGTGGGAGTCGTCCTGGGCATGCCGATCCCGCGCCTCGCGCGCCATCTCGCTGGTGTCGCGCTCGATCTGCTCGGCGCGACGACGCTCGAAGAGCAGGATGAGCACGACGACCCCGAGCAGGACGACGACGGTCAGGATCACCTCGAAC
>JBAVCA010000232.1:0-3865 GCA_049586475.1 Nocardioides sp. | reverse complement strand
GCCAACCTGGGTGCCCGCCTCGCCGCCGAGCCCGCCGCTGCACTGCAGGGAGCGCTCTCAGCTTTGGCTGCGGTCCCGTCGTTCCAGCCGTCCATCGATGCGTGGGTGGGGGCGGCTCGCGAGTCGCTCGTCGGGTTGACGTCGGCCACAGAAACCCTGGGGATCCCGACCTGGCACTACGGCCACGAGCCGCCCAACCTCTTCGCAACGGTGATCGCCAAATACGTCGGTAACGCCATCCGCGAGGCGGTGCTGCTGGAGATCTGTGCCGCGGGGATCGTCTTCCTCCCCGGCTCCGCCGGCACGGTGCAGGAGATCTTCCAGGATGCCTGCGAGAACTACTACGCCGACGAGGTCTCGCTCGCCCCGATGGTGCTGGTCGGACGCACGTACTGGACCGAGACGCTCCCGGCCTGGCCGTTGCTCCGCTCGCTCGCGCGGGGTCGTGCGATGCAGGCGCACGTGCACCTGGTGGACACCGTGACCGAGGCTGCCGACCTGCTGCTGGGCGGCGGAGGCTGAGCAATCAGCGGCCGCGTGCGCGCCCGATCCGTCGTCGGCCCGTCGGATGGCGACGAGACCGGCTCCGCGACGGCCGGCCTCCGCTGCTCAGTCGTCGGGGAGAGCAGCGAACGCCTGCTTGGTGTCGCGGTACCACCCCATCGCCTTCTTCGGGTGCCGCCAGCGGCTTTTCATCGCGTCGCGGGCCTCATGGTGCGAGGCGTCGCCGGCCATCTCCGCCTCCTTGAGGTGACGGTCCTGAGCATTGATCACATCGTCGGCGCTCTTGCCGCTGTGCTCGAGGTCGCAGGGCCCTCCGAGGGATCGGCAGGTCATGGTCTTCATGGTTGTCTCCCAGTGTGAATAGCGGTGCCGGTGTTGGCGTCCGTGTCGGTCTCGGTCTCGGTCCCGGTCTTGGTGGTGATGGCGTCGGCGGACGTGCGGCGCACGACCTGCGACAGCACCTCGGGTGAGGCTCGGAAGACGACGGCGCGCACGCGGCCGTCGAGGACGGTGAAGTCGAAGGCGACCTTGGCCACGCCGCGGTGGAACCACGCAGCGCCCGGACGATCACCGACCAGGACCGGCAGTGCGGCCTTGGCGCTGTTGTTGAAGAAAAGGGCGACGTCGTCGCGGCCCGCGATCTGCTGAGGTGTGCCGATCATGACCGCGGCATCGTCAGCAGTGACGGCGGCGTCCGGCGCTAGTAGCTGCAGCAGCCGGTCGAAGTCACCGTTGCGGGCTGCGTCCAGAAAGGCGTCGACCACCTCCCAGTCGGCCAGCCGGTCCTCCGGATGGGGTTGAGTGATCCTCGCTCGAGCCCGAGAGGCAAGCTTGCGGGCGGCTGCCGGCGTGGTGTCGAGCATCGCGGCGATCGTCGCGAACTCGAAGCCGAAGCTGTCGTGAAGCACGAACGCGACCCGCTCGCGTGGCGAGAGTCGGTCCAGCACGACCTGGAGGGCAAGCCCGACCGTATCGGCAAGAGCCATGTCCTCGGCAGGATCGATGCCGGGGTCGAGCGACTCGACGTTCTCGGTGGGCACCGGAGTGCGTGCGCGCAGGCGGTCGAGGCACAGGCGCGTGGTGACAGTCGTCAGCCAGGCCGGGAGCCGCTCGATCTCGGCGTCCGTGCCGTCCAGGCGCAACCATGCCTGCTGCACGATGTCGTGCGCCTCGGCGTGATCGCCGAGCACCCGGGTGGCGATCCGTAGCAAGCGGGGTCGCTCAGCCTCGAACAGATCCGTCTCATCCACGAGCGCCACCCTTCCACGTGTCCTGGTCACCTGTGTGACGCGTGGACCGAGGAGGATGTGACCACCGTGCTCGAAGCGTCGCGCATTCGCCCTTCCCGCAGCACCTGCTGCTCGTCGCTCTCGACGCGCTGGACGTCTGTCCGGACTTGCCCCGGTGCCCGAAGGCCCCTCGGATGGTCCGCTGATCCAGCCCTACTCGGTCGCGGCGAGCTGCCCGCAGGCACCGTCGATGTCGCTGCCACGGGTGTCGCGCACCGTGGTCGGGATGCCTTTGGCCTCCAGCCGACGAACGAACTCGCGCTCGTCGGCGGGGTCCGAGGCGGTCCACTTGGAGCCGGGGGTCGGATTGAGCGGGATCAGGTTGACGTGCACCCAGCCCCAGTCGCCTCGCATCAGGACGTCGGCGAGCAGGTCGGCGCGCCAGGCCTGGTCGTTGATCCCGCGCATCATGGCGTACTCGATCGAGACGCGACGCTTGGTGGTCTGGGCGTACTGGAAGGCCGCGTCGACGGTCTCCTCGACGGAGTAGCGGGTGTTGATCGGCACCAGCTCGTTGCGGAGCTCGTCGTCGGGGGCGTGCAGGCTCAGCGCCAGCGTGACCGGGATGCCCTCCTCGGTCAGCTGCTTGATGCGCGGCACCAGGCCGACGGTGGAGACCGTGATACCCCGCGCCGACATGCCGAAGCCTTCCGGCGCCGGATCGACGAGACGTCGTACGGCGCCGATCACGGCCTTGTAGTTGGCCAGTGGCTCGCCCATGCCCATGAAGACCACGTTGGAGACCCGGCCGGGGCCACCAGGGATCTCACCGCGGGTCATCGACCGGGCGCCGGCTAGCACCTGCTCGACGATCTCGGCGGTCGACATGTTGCGCTGCAGACCGCCCTGACCGGTGGCGCAGAAGGGACAGGCCATCCCGCACCCGGCTTGGCTGGAGACACAGATCGTGGCGCGGTCGGGGTAGCGCATCAGCACCGACTCCACGAGCGCACCGTCGAAGAGCTTCCACAGCGTCTTGACCGTGGTGCCCCGGTCGGCCTCCATGGTGCGCAGCGGCGTCATCAGGGTGGGCAGCAGTGCCCCGACCAGCTCGGCACGTTGGCCGGCAGGCAGGTCGGTCATCTCCTCGGGGTCGTCGACCAAGCGGCCGAAGTAGTGCTGGGAGAGCTGCTTGGCGCGGAAGCCGGGCAGCCCTTGCTCCTCGAGCAGCGCCTTGCGCTCAGGACCGGTCAGGTCGGCGAGGTGGGGCGGCGGCTTCTTGCGGCCGCGGGGCTCGTCGAAGACCAACGGCAGCGTCTTGATCCCCTCGGGCGGACCGTCGGACGAGCGGGGGGTCGGGGCAGGAGTGTCGGACATCAGGTGTCCCATGCTCCCACCCCACGGCATGTCGCGGCGAACTCAGCGCCAGACGGTTTCATCATGCTTGCCGATCAGCTCAACGGCACGACGTCAGCGGCGCCGAGCCGAGCCGCGTCGGCGGTGGCGTCGTCCGGCATCTCCTGGCTCTCCCGCTCGGCCTCGACCCGCTTGCGATAGTGGTCGATCTCGATCGCGCGCTGCTCCTGGCTCCAGCCGAGCAGCGGGCCGACCAGGTCGGCGACCTCGTCGGCGGCACCGACGCCACGGTCGAAGGACTCGATCGAGAGACGGATGCGTCGGGTGAGGATGTCATCGAGGTGACGCGCCCCCTCGTGGCTGGCGGCGTACACGGCCTCCACCCGCAGGTAGTCCTCCGCTCCCGCGAGCGGCTCCCCCAGGGACGCATCGTCCGTCACCAGGTCGAGCAGCTCGTGGATCAGCGAGCCGTAGCGGTTGAGGAGGTGGTCGATCCAGACCTCGTGCAAGCCCGAGCTCGCGGCCAGCACGTGGCGCGAGTTGACCAAGGCGGCATAGCCTTCGGCCCCGAGCAGTGGTACGTCCTCGGTCACCGATGGGCCGACCTTGCGGTCGAACTGGGACGACAACCCGAAGACTGCCTCGTCGATTGCGTCCTGGGCCATGATCCGGTATGTCGTGTACTTGCCGCCCGCGACCACCACCAGGCCCGGGGCTGGGTGGCCGATCGCGTGCTCACGCGAGAGCTGCGAGGTGGCGTCGGACTCCCCCTCGAG
>JBAVCA010000231.1:0-2656 GCA_049586475.1 Nocardioides sp. | reverse complement strand
GGTCGGGACACGGCGCAGAGCCTACGCCGGACCGAGCACGGGTCGGCCCGCGGTGGCGAGGTCTTGGCTCCGGCCCGGGTAGAGTGTCGCTCCGCACCAACACAACAGCACAGGAGGTCCCGGATGTCTGCCGCAGACAGCTTGACGAGTCGCATCCAGAACGAGGTGACCGCCCCGCTGCTGACGCTTGGGCTCGACCTCGAGGCCGTCGAGCTCACCCCGGCCGGCAAGCGCAGAGTGCTGCGAATCGCCGTCGACCAGGACGGTGGAGTCTCGATGGACGACGTCGCCGCCGCGACCCAGGAGGTCAACCGGGTGCTCGACGAGGGCGACCTGATGGGCCAGCAGCCGTACACCCTCGAGGTCACCTCGCGGGGCGTCGATCGCCCGCTCACCCTGCCTCGTCACTGGCGTCGCAACGTTGACCGTCTGGTCAAGGTGACGCTCCTGGACGGCTCGTCGATGACGGGGCGCATCGGTGACTGCGGAGACGAGTCCGCGAGCATCGAGGTCTCCGGCGTGGACAAGCTGCTGTCCTACGAGGACGTTGCCCGCGCGTTGGTGCAGATCGAGTTCAACCGCAGGACCAGCGGACCGGCTCGCGAGGAGCTCGAGGACGCCGATGACGCCGACGACGACACCGTCGACGGCGATGACGACGACACGACGGAGCACGACTGATGGACATCGACCTCAACATCCTGCGCATGCTCGAACGGGAGAAGGAAATCTCCTTCGACGTCCTCGTCGAGGCCATCGAGCAGGCGCTGCTCACCGCTTACCACAAATCGCCCGGCGCTCAGGAGAAGGCGCGAGTCGAGCTCAACCGCAAGAGCGGGAGGGTGACTGTGTTGGCGTCGGAGGTCGATGAGTCCGGCGCGGTGGTGGGCGAGTACGACGACACCCCCGGTGACTTCGGACGGATCGCTGCCACCACGGCCAAGCAGATCATGATGCAGCGACTGCGCGACGCCGAGGACGAGGCAAAGTTCGGTGAGTTCTCCGGCAAGGAGGGTGACCTGATCTCCGGTGTCATCCAGCAGGGCCGCAACCCCGACGACGTGCTGGTCGACCTGGGTCGGCTCGAGGCGCTGCTGCCGGTGAGCGAGCGAGTCCCGGGGGAGTCCTACGTCCACGGGACCCGGATCAAGTGCCTGGTCCTCTCGGTCCGCAAGGGCATGCGCGGCCCGCAGGTCACGCTCACCCGCTCGCACCCCAACCTGGTGCGCAAGCTCTTCGAGCTCGAGGTCCCCGAGATCGCGAACGGGCAGGTCGAGATCGCCGCAGTCGCGCGCGAGGCCGGTCACCGCACCAAGATCGCAGTGATGCCGGCGGTGCCGGGCGTCAACGCCAAGGGAGCGTGCATCGGGCCCATGGGTCAGCGGGTGCGCAACGTGATGGCGGAGCTGCACGGCGAGAAGATCGACATCGTCGACTGGGCGACCGACCCTGCCCGGCTCGTGGCGAGCGCCTTGTCGCCTGCTCGGGTCTCCAGCGTCGAGATCGTCGACCTCGACGCGAAGTCGGCGCGGGTCGTCGTGCCCAGCTTCCAGCTGTCGCTGGCCATCGGCAAGGAGGGTCAGAATGCCCGCCTCGCGGCTCGACTCACCGGCTGGCGCATCGACATCCACGGGGACGAAGAGGTCTGACCTCGAGCGAGCCGGTCAATGAGGACGGTACGAACGGGGTCCGTCGGACACCGGCTTCTGCACGTGGTCATCAGCCAGCGGCGGCGCCGGAGGGCGGGCCGGGACACCCCGTGCCCTGACGGACAGCTCGCTCGTAGCGCGCGACACACTGCCCGGTTCGGTGATGCGCGAGAGGTTGGCTAGACTGCACCACGGTGGTTCTCCCAACGATGTCTCGCAAGCAAGCGGATCCTGTCCGTACGTGCGTGGGATGTCGGCGGCGGGCCGCCAAGCGCGAGTTGTTGCGGGTGACCGCCGGCTCGGATGCGCAGGCCCAACCGGCCGTCGTACCCGATCCGACAGCCACCGCACCCGGTCGAGGGGCGCATCTGCATCCCACGAGCGAGTGCTACGACCTAGCGGTTCGGCGGAAGGCTTTCGGGCGTGCCCTGCACGTCTCGGCAGGACTTTCCGCAGCGCCGGTAGGGGAGTACCTCAGCAACCAGACAGGCAAGAGCTCAGCAACGTGACCTCACCAGGTATCAACCCAACCAAACCCACCAGGGACTGGAGCAGTAGCTCATGAGCACTCGATGAGTATTTTCCGATGAGTTTGCAACAACACTGAGGCTCGATCACGCCCCATCAAGAAATGGACGCGGGTCGAGCCAGAAGGAGAATTGTGGCTAAGACCCGAGTCCACGAACTCGCAAAAGAGTTCGGAGTCGAGAGCAAGTTTGTTCTCGAGAAGTTCAAAGAGATGGGCGAGTTCGTCAAGTCGGCGAGCTCGACTGTCGAGCTCCCCGCGGAGATGCGCTTCCGCAAGGAGGTCGGTGAGTCTCTCAAGGCCGCCGCCCCCGCGGAGGAGAAGCCCGCAGCCAAGAAGAGCGCCGCCAAGCCGGGCCCCAAGCCCGGCCCCAAGGCAGCTGCTGCTTCGGAGCCGGTCGTGGAGGAGCCTGCCGCCGCAACGCCTGCGGCGGAGCCTGCCGCGCCGGCACCTGTCGCGACGGAGCCCACCGCGCCCGAGC
>JBAVCA010000230.1:0-2085 GCA_049586475.1 Nocardioides sp. | reverse complement strand
CCCCGTAGCACGGGATTGCACTTGGACAGGTCCCAGGTCTCGGTGACCGTGGTACCGCCGTCGGCAGTCGGGGTGAGCTCGTAGCGCCAGACGTGCGGGCTCATGTGGCGCCAGGCGATCCGTCGGTCCGCTTCGAACTCGACGACCTTGTTCTTGATCTTGTACTTGGCGCCCTGTTTCATGTCCATCCCGAACTCCGAGCCGAGCTCGAGCCGATCCGGGCCCGACAGGGAACCCCTGACGTTTCCCGACCCGTCGATCCGCGGGTGCTGGCGGGGATCAGCCAGGATCGCGAAGACTGTGGCCGGGGGCGCGGCGATGGTGATGGTTGCGGACCTGCTCTTGTCAGCCATGCTTGCAGGCTAGCTGGAGGGTCCCGACCCTCCGTCGGCTTGGCCCCTCGGCGGCTGCCCTTGTAGGTTGCAGACCATCCGGACTGTGTCTCGGGTCACAGGCCGCCACACCCAGCGCGGACCGTGGTCCGGGGGACCCTCAGTCCCAGCTTCCCGGCGGTGGTGACCCCGCTCGACCGGGTGACGAGAAGGAGTCAGCAATGGACGTCAACGCCGCCCCTCCGGGGCCCACCGCGAACCGGGAGTGGTCGGGGGGCCACTTCGGCCCCGACCTCGTCGACGTGTTCGGCCCTAGCCAGGCAGACGGCGGCCCAGAGCTGATCCAGCTGTTGACCCCCGAGGGTGAGCGCGTGCACCACCCCGAGTTCGACATGGACTTCTCCGCCGAGGACCTGCGCGGCTTCTACCGCGACATGGTGCTGACCAGGCGCATCGACACCGAGGCCACTGCTCTCCAGCGCCATGGCGAGCTGGGCATCTGGGCCCAACTGCTCGGTCAGGAGGCTGCTCAGATCGGCGCGGGCCGTGCTCTGCGCCCCCAGGACTACGTCTTCCCGACCTACCGCGAGCACGGTGTCGCCTGGTGCCGCGGGCTCGACCCGCTCAAGCTCCTCGGGCTGTTCCGCGGTGTCGACCACGGCAACTGGGATCCCGCCGAGGTCAACTTCGGTCAGTACACGATCGTGATCGGTGCCCAGACCCTGCACGCCACCGGCTACGCGATGGGCATCCAGCGCGACGGTGACGTCGGCACCGGCGACCCGGATCGCGACGCAGCCGTGGTCGCGCACTTCGGCGATGGAGCCAGCAGCCAGGGCGACGTCAACGAGGCCTTCATCTTCGCCGCCTCCTACAACGCGCCGGTCGTCTTCTTCTGCCAGAACAACCAGTGGGCAATCTCGGAGCCCATCGAGCGTCAGTCCCGCATCCCGCTCTACCAGCGCGCGCTCGGCTTCGGCTTCCCCGGCGTGCGGGTGGACGGCAACGACGTCCTGGCGACGTACGCCGTGACGCAGGCTGCCCTGCAACGAGCCCGCGACGGGCAGGGCCCGACGCTCGTGGAGGCCTACACCTATCGGATGGGCGCCCACACCACGACCGATGACCCGACCCGCTACCGGCTCTCCGACGACGTCGAGCGCTGGAAGCTCAAGGACCCGATCGCTCGGGTGAAGGTGTGGCTGGACCGCAACGGCCTGGCCGACAAGGACTTCTACGACTCGATCGCCGCCGAGGCCGATGAGCTCGGCCACACGCTGCGCGAGGGTTGCAAGGCGATGCCCGACCCCGAGCCGATGAGCATGTTCGACCACGTCTACGCCGACATGCCGCCCGAGCTCGTCGCTCAGCGCGACGGCTACGCCGAGTACCTCGACTCGTTCGAAGGAGCGCGCTGATGAGCACCGCTGCGTCCCAGCCAACCCAGAAGATCACCCTTGCCAAGGGCCTCAACATGGGCCTTCGTCGCGCGATGGAGGACGACGACAAGGTCCTGCTGATGGGCGAGGACGTCGGCAAGCTCGGAGGCGTCTTCCGGATCACCGACGGTCTGCAGAAGGACTTCGGCGAGGAGCGCGTCATCGACTCGCCGCTGGCTGAGTCCGGCATCGTCGGAACCGCGGTCGGGATGGCGATGCGCGGCTACCGCCCGGTCGTGGAGATCCAGTTCGACGGCTTCGTCTACCCCGCCTACGACCAGATCGTGTGCCAGGTCGCCAAGATCCACTACCGC
>JBAVCA010000229.1:0-1634 GCA_049586475.1 Nocardioides sp. | reverse complement strand
CGGGCGCAGTGTTCTCGGTGTAGAAGTTGGTCGCGAAGTTGACCAGCGTCGTACCGCCCGGCGGTTGGATGATGAGGTCGCTCTGCGGCCAGGTGAGACCCCGGAAGGCGCGCAGGACGCGGCCGGGGGTGACCTGTGGTGGTGGGGTGGCTTCCTGCGGGGTCACGCATACCTGCTTGCCTGTGGGCATGGCGTCTCTCAAGACGTCGTAGAGGAACCCCTGCCCACTACCAGTGCATGGATCAGGCTCGTAGCAGACGTACTGACCGCCGAGTCCGCACGACGGGACGATTGAGTAGCGGTCAGGGTGATCGTTCTGGACGGAAGTGACAGCGGCAGCCGTGGCGCCTCCGATGACCTGATCGTTTGCACTGATTGCTTGAAGGCTGGAGTTGGGGCTGATGTCCACATCGCCGTATGCCGGCGAAACAGACGACAGATTCAAACCCAGAACCGCGAGCACTACAAGTCGATACGAGAACCCAATTCCGCGCGACATCACACAAGCTCCGAAATCCGAATTACACGCCATTCACCTCGTTGGCGCTCGAGATTCGTTTGATAGCTCACGCGTCCACCATCGAGGCTTAGTCTCACCTGGCCTTCGGAGTCGCGGACGACGGTCGCGGACGATACAACATCGAATTCGAAGATCTGCGCCTTACCATAAGTGCCCGTCTTTTCGACCCGGCCTACTTTGGCCCCAACAATTTCGATGGAACCGTTCCTGCGGTAAACATTATCGACCCTGTTGGCGAATGCATCACAACCCTGGCACCGCTTGGTCATGGCTCGATAACGACCGGTGTCCCCAGTCAATTGCATGGCGAATGCCTCGTCCTGCCACCGCCGAATGAACGCCTTGGCTGATTCCCGCTCAGGAGCAGTCGGCGTTGCTGTTGGAGTGGGCGAGGCCGCGGGCGGGCTCGGCTCGATGATCGGATCGGGATCTCCCGAGCAGGCGGCCGGTGCCGCGAGGAGCACGGTCGCAGCGATCGTGGCCAAAAATCTGGTGGGTCGGGTGCGCATCGAGTGGTGCCTTCCGAGAATCGACGTCGCAGCGGACGCTACCCCCGGCGCGCAGGTCGTACACCCCCTCAGACCAGACCTGTGGAGGAACCGGTCTTCGGGGCTGTCGGATAGCCCACACGCGAGATGAGTTACCAAGGAGTAGACGAGGTCATACCCTCGACGCATGACGGAGAAGGACCTGGCCCAGCCCACGCGCCCGCAGAAGGACCGCCCGTGGGTGATGCGTACCTACGCCGGCCACTCGACGGCGGAGGCCTCGAACGCGCTGTACCGCACCAACCTGGCCAAGGGGCAGACGGGGCTGTCGGTTGCCTTCGACCTGCCGACCCAGACCGGCTACGACCCGAGCTCCCCGCTCGCGCGTGGTGAGGTGGGCAAGGTCGGGGTCCCGGTGCCGCACCTGGGCGAGATGCGCAAGCTGTTCGCCGACATCCCGCTCACCGAGATGAACACCTCGATGACCATCAACTCCACCGCCATGTGGTTGCTGGCGATGTACCAGGTTGCTGCGGAGGAGCAGAACCCCGACCTGGCGCCGTCCGAGGTGGCGCACCAGCTGGCCGGGACGACCCAGAACGACATCATCAAGGAGTACTTGTCGC
>JBAVCA010000228.1:0-6811 GCA_049586475.1 Nocardioides sp. | reverse complement strand
ACCCCGAACCCAGCGCCCACGCCAACCGACGTGACCGCCAAGACGAAGGGCAAGAACAACGGCGGCAAGGCAGATCGGGTCACGATCAGGGCCAACAAGAAAGCCGCCGGCGCGAAGGTGCGCCTGTACAAGGTCAAGAACAACCGAACCGGCAACAAGAGAGTGGGCCGTTCCCGCCTCGGTGCCGACGGCACGGCCACCTTCGTCGTCAAAGACACCAACGGCAGGAAGAAGACCCGCTACTACGCGCGCATCTCCGGTACCGATGACACCAATCCCGCACGGAGCAACAAGCGTGGCATCCGCTGAGGTCAGCAACGGCTGGACCCAGCAGGAGTCGATCGACAATCCGAAGACCCCACCGACCCCGGTGGGGTCCTTCGTTCATCACCGTGATCATCGCGGGGCCACAGTTCAGGCCATCGGGTCAATCTGTAAGTGTCGAGGACGCGACGCTGGCCCACCCGACTACTGCGTTCAAGACCGACCTGGAGAGCGAGTTCTGGGCAAGCTCAGTACAGAATATTGCGCCCCACAACCGTCGCGCCCTGCACGTCTGAGGTGCTGAGCAGGACAGCACTCAATCGTCCGCAATGCGCGACTAACCGGACCGGCGGAGTGTTCGACTGCCGTACCGCGGGCATGGCGGTCACCCGCTCACGCCGCTGCGCCCGCGGCTGGTGGGCCCGAGATCGCGCGCAGATGCGGCGTCTGGGCCTAGTCTCGCGACATGACCGTCGCCATCGTTTGCGGAGCAGGCGCCGCGGGGCTGGCGGCAGCTGCGGCTCTGAGACGCGAGGGCGTCAGCGTGACAGTTCTCGAGCGTGCGGACGGTGTCGGCGCGAGCTGGCGCACTCGGTACGACGGCTTACGACTCAACACGACGGGGTGGATGTCCACGCTGCCCGGGTACCGGGCGACAAAGCGGAAGTACGGCGAGTTCCCCACCCGAGACAGCTGGGTGCAGTACCTCGAGGACTACACCGCCCATCACCAGATCCAGGTCCGCTTCGGCACACAGGTCGCCCGGATCAGTCGCGACAGGAGCGCCTGGATGGTTGAGACCGACGGTGGCACCTTTCATGCAGACGTTGTCGTGGTGGCCACTGGGTACGACCGCGAACCCGAGCTCCCCGACTGGCCGGGGCGGGACGGCTTCACGGGCGAGCTCCTCCACTCCAGCAAGTACCGCAACCCGGAGCCGTATCTCTCTCGAGATGTCCTGGTGATCGGTCCTGGAACCACCGGTTCCGAGGTCGCGTGCTTCCTTGCCAAGGGCGGCGCCGGCCGCGTACGGATGGCGTGCCGGACGCCACCCGGTCTCACTTCTCGAAAGTTCCTCGGCGCGAGCGTGAACGTGCCAGGCATCGTCTTGAATCGCGTGCCGCTGCGGGTGGCTGACCAAGTGGGCTGGCTGACGCAGCTCGCTACGTTCGGCAGACTCGACGAGTACGGTCTGCCCCGTGCACCGGAGGGGGTGGCGACGACACTGATGCTCAGACATCGGACACCCGCCTACGACAGCGGGTTCATCGACGAAGTCAAAGCAGGACGCATCGAGGTCGTGCCCGCCGTGGTGGGATTCGATGGAGCTGACGTTCTCCTAGCGGACGGATCACGCATCCAGCCCGACGCCGTGATCGCAGCAACCGGATACCGCCGGGGGCTGGAACCTCTCGTGGGACATCTGGGTGTCCTCGACGAGCACGGCTTGCCCCTCACCAGCGGCGGCCGCCAGCACCCATCAGCGCCGGGCCTCTTCTTCAACGGGTACAGGGCGGACCTCAGCGGCCAGTTGAGACTGATGCGATTCGGCGCTCGTGGCATCGCAAGAACCGTGCGCCGCGCCTGACGACCTGCCGGTCAAGGATCCAGCAACCGTGCCGAGCAAGCGGCGCCCGACCGCCCCGTTCGAGGGCGGTCGGGCCCGAAGCCTGGAGCGGTGTCGCAGTTTCGAACTGCGTCTCCCGGGCTGGAAGCCCGGGCGCCTCCTGCGAGGCCACCACCGCATGCGCCCGCCGGAGCGGGCAGGGGGAACCTAGCACGAGGTGGGCCGCCGTCCGGAACACGTCGTGGCGCCTCGCGCACCCTGCGGTCATCGGGCATGGTGGGCCGGTGACTGACGAAGGTGACCCCGAGAAGTGGATGCTGACTGCTGCTGAGCGCGGCAACGATCACACACGGCTGGACGACGCCCACCCCGGCGTCGCGTGGTCGGAGGGCAATCGGGTGCGGCCGCTGCTGCACGGCGTCACCTACTTCGCCGAGCTGTACCAGCGGATCGAAGCCACCGGGCCCGGAGACGTCATCGTCTTCGCGGACTGGCAGGGCGATGCTGACCAGCGGCTCACTGATGAGACCGGGAGCGAGGTCCTCGCGACACTGGGTCGCGCGGCCGCTCGCGGGGTCGACGTACGGGGTCTGGTGTGGCACTCCCAAGCTGCCGCCGCGGCCGGTGAGCAGGGCGACAACGAGGAGTTCGGCGCTCGACTCCGCGCGCTCGGCGTCGAGGCCTGGCTGGACATGCGGGTGCGCAAGCGCGGCTCCCACCACCAGAAGTTCGTCGTGGTCCGCCATCGTGATGACCCGTCGAGAGACGTGGCGTTCGTCGGGGGCATCGACCTGTGCTACTCCCGGCGAGACGACGCCGCCCACGGCGGTGACGCTCAGTCGTACGAGATGGCCGCTGAGTACGGTCCCACTCCGCCGTGGCATGACGTCCAGGCGGAGATCACGGGGCCAGCCGTGCACGACGTGGAGACGGTCTTCCGCGAGCGCTGGGAGGACCCGGCTCCCCTGGACGGCAGTCCCCGTCGGTTGGGTCGGAGGCGGAGCCGCACGACCCCGACCCCGACTCCGCTCGCGGCGCAGCTGCCTCCGCCACCGCCAGTGCCTGGCGGCACCCACATGGTGCAGCTGCTCCGGACCTATCCGAACCTGCCGGCCCGCCTGGACTATCCGTTTGCGGTCGGCGGCGAGCGGAGCGTGGCGCGGGGCTACACCAAGGCGATCGAGCAGGCTCGCCGGCTCGTGTACGTCGAGGACCAGTATCTGTGGGGGCACCACGTAGGTGCCATGTTCAGCGAGGCCCTGGAGCGGCACCCCGACCTGTACATCATCGGGGTGGCGCCGATGTACCCAGACCTCGAAGGACTCCTGGGTCGCCTGCCGCAGCTGGAGGGTCGACGCCGAGCCCTGCGACACCTGCTCCGTGTGGCCCCGGGACGGATCGCCTTCTACGGTCTGGAGAATCACGCCGGTACGCCGATCTACGTGCACGCGAAGGCCTGCATCATCGATGACACCTGGAGCACGATCGGGTCGGACAACTTCAACCGGCGGTCCTGGACCCACGACTCCGAGCTCTCTGCGGTCGTGCTCGACGAGAAGGGCGAGTACGGCCGTCGCCTCCGACTCTCCTTGGCCGCCGAGCACCTGGACCGCGAGTCCGACGATGAGGCGGCCCTGTTGTCCGACTGCGGAGATCCAGCCGACATGTTCACCACCTACGCCGCTAGCGCGGCCCGTCTCGACGCCTGGTGCGCCGGCGGCAGGGTCGGGACGCGCCCAGCCGGTCGGCTCCGTAGGTTGGAACCCCCGCACCTGGGGCCGGCCGCTCGGGCAGTCGCCGCGGCCCCGTACACGCAGCTGCACGACCCCGACGGCCGACCACGTCGGTTGCGCAGGTCCGACACCTTCTGAGGGGAGCCGGGGCCCGGACCAGGGGTAGAGGTTGCCGAATGTCGCAGGTCAAGAGACGGCGATCAACGCGACTGCAACCCCGCACAGCAGCAGACCGACGCCCTGGGTGCGGTGGAGCCGTTCCCGCAGCAGCGCCGCGGCGAGCAGCACGGTGAAGGCCGGGTAGAGCGAGGCGATGACGGCGGCGATGGTGAGCAGTCCGGTCTGGGTTGCAGCGAGGAACAGCACGGTTGCGCTCGCCCCGAGCACTCCGGGAAACGCTCCCAGGTAGGCGGTGGCCCGGCGAGGCCAGAAGGATTGACGCATGGCCGTCGCGAGGGCCACCACGACCACCGTGCCGATGGCCTGGTTGAGGGCCAGCGGGAGAAGGCCTGACGTGTCGGGAATCTGACCGAGCGCCGCGAAGAGGATTCCGAAGCCGAGTCCCGCCGCCACACCGTCGACGACGCCGGCTGCGGACCGAGGGCTCTCGACAGGGCTCTTGACAGGGCTCTCGACAGGGCGCTCTGCAGGCCCCGCGTCAGGCTCCCGGGCTACCAACCAGATCGCGGGCAAGGCGGCCGCGATCCCCAACCATGCGAGCGTGCCGGGTCGTTCGCCGCCCAGGACCCCGGCCAGGAGCGGGACGAGCGCGGCGCCGACCCCGGAGATGGGGGCGACCACTCCCATCCGCCCGCCCGCGAGCCCTCGGTAGAGGAAGGCCACACCGACACCATTGCCCAGCCCGGCCACGACCGCCCACCCAGCGTCTGCAGCCCGCGGGGAGCCGTCGACGGTGGTGCTGAACGCGAGGATGGCGACCGAGCCCGCGGCCTGGGCCGTGAAGGCGATCGTCCAAGGGGTGATCCGTCGAGAGACCACCCCGCCGACGAAGTCAGAGAGGCCGTAGGCAACGGCGGCGCACAGCGAGAGCAGGACGGTCACCGGTGAAACCTTCCACGCGACGATGGTCGGGGCGCACCCGGGTCAGTCCCGCTCGGTCACCCAGAAATGACCTCGACCCCGGACCTGGGGTCCGGGGTCGAGCACAGATCTGCGACGTGAGGTCGCTCCGACAGGTCAGGCGCCGTCGCCAGAACGGTTGGGGGTAGCGGAGAGCTTGTGCGTCTCGTCCACCACGATCTCGGCAACCTCGGCGAGCTTGTCGCCGTGCTCGCGAGCGTGGTGGGCGCAGAAGAGGAGCTCGCCGCCGGTCTGGAGCTCGACGCGCAGGTAGGCCTGGGCACCGCAGCGGTCACAGCGGTCCTCAGCAGTCAAGGAGGTGCTGGGGGCGGTCGCAGTCGTCATGTCGGCCTCTTCTCATCTTGGTCGGTACTGATGTCAACGTAGCCAGGTGGGTCAAGATTCCCCGGCGGGGGTGTTGCATGCCACATCCTCATGGACAATTCTGCTGCCCGGTTTGATCAGGTGACTGGTGCCGTACGGATGACGTGTAGCAAGTGTGACGTCCGGCCAGAGGCTCCGGTTGCACAAAGGGGTGATGACGGAAGATCGTGTCCTCATCGTGACGTTCCGGATGCAGGCGAGCCTGCACTGGTGCCCGGCGTGTCGCAGGTAGATTCGTGGTCCACCCGGGGCTTGGATTGGTGGGCCACCACATCCGCCCCACCCGCACCACGAAGCCGATGTCGCAGGAGCTCACGATCTCTGACCACACCTACAACGCTGCTCACCTCCTCGTGCTCGAGGGACTGGAGGCGGTGCGCAAGCGTCCCGGTATGTACATCGGTTCGACGGACACCCGCGGGTTGATGCACTGCCTGTGGGAGATCATCGGCAACGGGGTGGACGAGGCCCTGGCCGGTGCGGCGCAGCGGGTCGAGGTCACCCTCCACCCCGACGGCTCGGCCGAGGTCTACGACGACGGGCGAGGCATCCCCACCGACAAGGAGCCCAAGACCGGGCTCCCGGGGGTGGAGGTGGTGGCGACCAAGCTGCACGCCGGCGGCAAGTTCGGCGGCGGCTCCTACGTGGCCACCGGTGGGCTGCACGGCGTCGGGTTGTCCGTGGTCAACGCACTGTCGGCGCGGATGGACATCGACGTCGACCGTTCGCCCGCCACCCAGGGCTTGAGCTTCCACCGTGGCGCAGCCGGAGTCTTCGACGCGGACGGTCCGACGGCGGCGTTCGAGCCTCGCAGCGGGCTGACCCGCAAGGGCGCGCGGGTGGCCAAGGCCAAGTCCGGCACCCGGGTGCGATTCTGGCCGGACCGTCAGATCTTCACCAAGGACGCGCACTTCGAGTTCGAGGGCCTGCTCGGTCGGGCCCGCCAGACGTCATTCATCGTGCCCGGGCTCGAGCTGGTGATCCGCGACCTGCGCGGCGAGACCCCGGTCGAGGAGAAGTTCCGCCACGACGGCGGCATCGCCGAGTTCACCGAGTACCTCTGCTCCGACGAGCCGGTGACCGAGGTGCTGCGCATCCAGGGCTCGGGCGCCTTCACCGAGACCGTCCCGATGCTCGATGCCAAGGGACACATGACCCCCCAGGACGTCGAGCGCGACCTGGGCGTCGACATCGCCGTGCGCTGGGGGACCGGCTACGAGACCGAGATGCGCTCGTTCGTCAACGTCATCGCCACCCCCAAGGGCGGCAAGCACGTCTCCGGGTTCGAGGGTGCCCTCACCAAGACCTTCAACGACGCGATGCGCGCTGCGAAGGTGCTCAAGGTCAACGACGCCGATGTCATCAAGGAGGACGTGCTCGAGGGGATGACGGCCGTGGTGACCGTGCGCCTGGCCGAGCCGCAGTTCGAGGGGCAGACCAAGGAGATTCTCGGGACGCCGGCCGTCCTCGGGGTGGTCAAGAAGGTCGTCTCGCACGAGCTCAAGGCCTTCCTGACCTCCACCAAGCGGGGGGAGAAGGCACAGGCCCGGCTCCTGATGGACAAGGTGATGGGAGCCTCGAAGACGCGGATCGCAGCCCGTCAGCACAAGGAGACCCAGCGTCGCAAGAACGCTCTGGAGACCTCCACCTTGCCGTCCAAGCTGGCCGACTGTCGTTCTGGCGACAACGACCGCACCGAGCTCTTCATCGTCGAGGGTGACTCCGCACTGGGCACCGCCAAGCTGGCGCGCAACTCCGAGTTCCAAGCGCTGCTCCCGATCCG
>JBAVCA010000227.1:0-2642 GCA_049586475.1 Nocardioides sp. | reverse complement strand
GGCACCTCGAGCGCGATCACGCGTTCCCAGGTCCGGGGGAGGCGGTAGCGCAGCTCGAGGATCTTCGCGACGTAGTGACACCCCGCCTCGGACGACATCCGCAGACCCGCAGCGAGGTCGTAGACATCGAACTCGCTGACCAACGGACAACCCACCCCACCGAGCAACACGCCGTCGATCCCGAACGTGAGGTCGTCGACCACCGACTCATCGACCCGGTGCGCTGCAGCCCACGCGATCACCCCGTGCAAGAGGGCGACCTCCGCGGCGTCACGGCCCTGCTGAAGATCACGGACTGCCGCGATCTCGGAGTCGAAGGTGGTCCGCTGCATATGACAATTCTACGCGGACCCACCGACATTCGCTAGGGTGTTCGAACGCCTGTGGACGAGCTGGAGCATCCGCCAAGACCCTTCGACGATCGATGCCCAGCCTTCGCAGGTGCTACAACCCGAGGCCGGCGAATACCGACGGGAGGTCCTCGGGAGCGACGTCGTACGGCACGAAAGCTGAGGGGTGCTCACGGGCCGCGTCGACGACCAGCTGGTGAGGGACCTGCACGGTGGGGGAGCGGTCGTCGCCGAGCTCGAGGACACGCACGCCCGGAGGGGCAAAGGCCGAGAGGTGCAGGGCCGTGCCCGCCGACCCGGCGAGCACCGAGGCGCCGGCCGCGAGACGGATCTGCTCAGCCACCGGCAGGGCCTCGGGGGCGACCACCAGGAAGCCAGCGTCGGAGAACGCGGCGTCCAGGGCCAGGTCACGTTCCGGAGACGTGCGGACCTCTCGCCCAAGCGCGCGCTTGCCGGTGTTGAAGGCGGTCCGCGAGAAGAAGAGGCGCGGTCCGGAGGAGCTCAGCGAGACGGCGCCGCCAGCGGCCGCCGTCATCTGCGCCCAGACGCCGACGGCCTCCGGCTCGGCCCATCCGTTGACCACCACCGATCGGGTCGGGACGAGCAGCCGGTCGACGTTGAGCGGCTTGTCCTCGATGATCTCGACCGGCAACCCGGCGTACGCCGTCAGCGCCATGAGGTCGGTCTGCCAGGCCTGAATCCCGCGGAATCGGCTCATGTAGCTGTGGAAGACGACCCCCTCGACTGAGGCCGCAAGATCTGGCCACAGCGTCGTGACGGTCTCGGTGAAGAAGTGCCCGAAGTGCTGGATCCAGTGCCCGCCGTACAACCAGGTGCCATGCAGTCGACGCGCGCCCGGACGCAGGGGCACCCGCGCCGGGTCTGCCATCACCGCCTGGTTGCCGCCCAGTCCGCCGATCTTCTGCGACGACACGACGAGGTGCCCTTCGGCGTCGTGAACAGCTCCGCGCAACCATCGGTTGGGTACGACGAGCGCGCGCAGGTCGCCGCGCTTCACGCTGGTCAGCAACGCATCGGGGACCTCCGCCACGCCCATCTCGCCAACGCGCGGATGCGGGGCCATCGGCACGGCCCAGGACGTCATCGGCCGCTCGCGGGCTGAGGACGGCTCAGGGTCGGTCGTGCGTCGCTGCTCACCGGCGCAGGCTATCCATCGTCGCCGACTCGGGGGTCCACGACCTCCGGATCGATGCCGAGCAGCTCGGCAACCTGCTCGACCACGACGGTCAGCACCATCGCCTCGAGATCGCTGCGGGAGGCGCTGCGGTGCTCGATCGGGCGTCGGAACACGACCAGACGGGTAGGACGTCCCCCCGAGCCGCGCACCAGCGAAGACAGCGGGACCGTTCCGGAGTCCCAGTCGTCAGGGACGAGCGGCGCGTCCTCGACGGCGTACTCGATCAGCCCGAGATGCTGCTCCCACCGACTCTCGATGTCCGTGATGACCGCCAAGACCAGGTCGTCGAAGCGATCGCGGCCGGTGCGTCGTCTCGGCGGGGTGTGGTCTCCGGGCAGGAACGCAGGGCCTCGCATGCCCCGACCGTGACGGTCGCGCAGCCCGCCCCCGCGTCGGCCGGGGGGTGACGAGGCAGGGGTGGCGGCCATGTCCGCGAGCCTAGTGAGTCAACGGCTCGCAGCGAGGTAGGTTCGGCCGCGTGAGTCTCGCTCGTCGCTGTTCGCGCACCCCCTGTGGCCGCCCGGCCGTGCAGACGCTCACCTTTGTCTACGCCGACCAGACTGCGGTCCTCGGACCGCTGGCCACCTACGCCGAACCGCACGCCTACGACCTGTGCGCCACGCACGGCGAGCGACTCTCCGCCCCGCGAGGCTGGGAGGTGCTGCGACTGGCCAGCGATCTCTCCGAGCGCGGACCCTCGGGGGACGACCTGCTTGCTCTGGCCGACGCCGTCCGCGAAGCAGCACGGCCCTTGCCCGTCGAGCGGACTGCGCCCCAGCGGGAGAGCGGGCACGAGACGGCTCGTCGCGGCCATCTGCGGGTACTGAGTCCCGACTAGGCCCCGACTGAGCCCCGACTGGGCACCGACTGAGCCCGGCCGATCGAGGGCTGAGCGAGGGTCCACTAGGGTCGAGACATGGCTTCTCTCGATCCGGCGAACGTCGATGCCATCTTCAAGGCCTACGACGTTCGTGGCACGGTTCCCGATCAGATCGACGAGGAGCTCGCCCGAGCCACCGGCAGGGCGTACGTGCAGGTCACCGGGGCTACCGAGGTCGTGGTGGGGTACGACATGCGGCCCAGCTCGCCCGGCA
>JBAVCA010000226.1:0-3549 GCA_049586475.1 Nocardioides sp. | reverse complement strand
GTGGTGGGCCACCATCAGGGACTCCGAGCGCGTCTCGGTGTACTTCACCGGCTTGCCCAGGCGGTTGGCGATGCAGAAGGTGAGCCACTCCTCGGGGGTCGTCTGCAGCTTGCCGCCGAAGCCGCCGCCGACGTCCGGGGCGATGACGCGGATCTTGGACTCGCTGACGCCGGTCGTCGCGGCCAGGGCGAAGCGGACGATGTGCGGGACCTGGGTGGCGCTCCACATCGTGATCTGCTCACCGGTCGGATCGACCACGGTGGAGCGGGGCTCCATGAAGGCGGGAATGAGCCGCTGCTGGCGGTACTCGCGCTCGATCACCACCCCGTCGGTGCGGGCTTTCGCGATCGCGGCGTCCACGTCGCCGCCGGTGCCGGCCTCGGCGGAGTCGAACTTCCAGAACGCCGACTTGTTGGTGCCGAGATCGGGGTGCGCGAGGACCTCGTCGTTCGCTGCAGCCTTGAGATCGATCGCGGCGGGGAGCTCCTCGTACTCGACGTCGACGAGCTCCGCGGCATCACGCGCCTCGGCCGCGGTGCGGGCCACGACGACCGCGACGATCTCGCCGGCGAAGGCGACCCGGTCGGCGGGCATCGGCACGTGGGTCGGAGTGACCTGGTCGGGGGTGATCGCCCAGGCGTTGATCAGCACGCCCTGGCTCTCGCCGAGCTCGGCCCCGGTCAGGACCGTGACGACGTTGCGCGAGGCCTTGGCCTCCGCGATGTCGATCGAGGTGATATTGGCGTGGGCGAACGGGCTGCGCACCATTGCGAGGTGGAGCATGCCGGGCAGGACGATGTTGTCGGTCCAGCGGGTGCGACCGGTGATCAGCCGCTGGTCCTCCTTCCGCCGGCGGTCACGACCGATCTCAGCGCTCGCCTCGGTGGGCGGGTCCTGGAGGGTGGTCATGCCGTCACCTCCTCGGCGGTCGCCTCGTCGGCCTGGCCGGAGGCGTGCTGCACCGCCTTGACGATGTTGTGATAGCCGGTGCACCGGCACAGGTTGCCCTCGAGCCCGACGCGGATCTCGGCCTCGGTGGGTTTCGGGTTGTGCTTGAGCAGGTCGACGCTCTGCATGATCATCCCCGGCGTGCAGAACCCGCACTGCAAGCCATGGCACTCGCGGAACGACTCCTGCATCGGGTGCAGGTCGCTGTCCACGGTGTCGGCGAGGCCCTCGATCGTGAGGACGTCACAGCCGTCTGCCTGGACCGCCAAGATGTTGCAGGACTTCACCGATGTGCCGTCGAGGTGAACGGTGCAGGCACCACAGTTGCTGGTGTCACAGCCGATCACCGTTCCGGTCTTGCCGAGCTTCTCGCGCAGGTACTGCACCAGCAGCATCCGCGGTTCGACGTCGTCGGAGACCGCCGATCCGTCGACGGTGAGGTTGATCTTGGACATTTTTTCTCCCTTGCGGTGGCACGTCACTGTGATGCGGCTCACACTAGGGGCGTCGGGTTGGCCCTCGGTTGGCGCGTTGTCGCAGCTCGCGGCATCAGCGAGCAGCCGCAGCGAGCTTTCCCTTGAGGAGTGCCCTCGCCGGGTGGGGCTCGGCGCCGAGTGCTGCCAGCCCGCGCTCCATCACCTCGGTGTCATAAGGCGCCAGCTCGGCATAGCGAAGCACCGCCCCGGGTTGCGGATCAGCGAGGAGCGCCTCGCGCACGGCAACGGCGAGGTACTCGGCGAGCTCGGTGAGGGCCGGTGAATTGGTGCCGGGCAGCAGGTCGCCGCCATAGGCCTCGAGCGCCTCGGCGACCCGGCCCCGCCGCAGCAGCGCGAGCACGTGGTCGACGTCCGTGGCCACCGGCATCAACAGGCGGTAGGGGCGCGAGGAGAGCTGGCCACCGAGGGCTGCTCGCAGGTGGGAGACCTCCGCCTTGAGCGTCGAGAACGTGACCGCCGAGTCGCCGTAGACGCACGCGTGCAGCCGGTCGAGGGACAGCCCCTCGGGATGCAGTGCCAACAGAGCCAACACCTCGGTCTGGCGGCGGTTGAGCAACAGCCGATGGCCGTCGAGGCGGACCTCGGCGGTGCCCAGCAGCGTCATCACCAGGCCGGGGTCGGCGGTCTCGTCCGACCCTGCTGGCCCGTCGGTGATCCGAGCGGTCGGATGGTGGGCCGAGTGGGGCAGCGCGGTCTCGATCAGCCGCGCCATCACCCGCGCGGTAGCGAGGCCGATCGGGTGGGTACGGTCCCAGGTGGTCGACAGGTCGATCACGCCGAGCTGGCGACCGGTCGCAGGATCGAGCACGGGTGCCGCCCAGCAGACCCAGTTGTGGACGATGGAGGCGTAGTGCTCGGCGGAGAAGACCATCGCAGGCTCGGCCAGCCGGTTGGCCAGGTCGAGCGCGTTCGTGCCCACTGACTCGTCGTCCCACTTGGCACCGGGCACGAAGTTGACGCTTTCGGCCTTGCGGCGCATCACCCGTCCGCCATACGTCCAGAGGATGCGGGTGTCGGCGTCGGTGACGGCAAGCACCAGGTCGCCGTCCTCAGCGGTGCGGCGCAGGTCGGCCTCGACGCGCTCCACCGCTAGCTGCAGAGGCGAGTCGCGCCAGGCCGACAACGTCTCGCTCTCGTCGCTCAGCGGAGCCGCGCTGACGTCGTGGGTGATGGCCGCGTCGGAGCGGGTCCAGCTGCTGAGGATCTCCGGACGCACCAGGGCGGCGGCGTCTCCTTGCTCGACGAAGCTGGTCCACGCGCGCAGGGTCGCCTGCTTGCGGGTGTCGAGCTCGCTGGCCCCGCGGGTGGACGCACGCACGGTATTACCTCCCTGACTGGATACGTTCACGCTACACACGAGGAGGTGATCCAGGTCACCTGTGGATGCGACCCGTGGTCCGGGCGAGACGCTCCCCGGAGCCTCCCCACCGGCCGGCGATGAACTCCGCAGCAATGCTGATCGCGGTCTCCTCCGGAGTGCGCGCGCCGAGGTCGAGCCCGATCGGGCTGTGCAGGCCGTCAAGCTCGGCGTCGCTGAGGCCGGTCTCGCGCAACCGCGTCATCCGGTCGTCGTGCGTTCGGCGCGACCCCATGGCGCCGATGTAGGCGACCTCTGGCAACCGCAACGCCACCTCGAGCAACGGCACGTCGAACTTGGGGTCATGAGTCAGCACCGTGATCACGGTGCGCTGGTCGATAGCGCCCGCCTCCTGCTGCTCGGCAAGGTAGCGGTGCGGCCAGTCGACAACGACTCGATCAGCGTCGGGGAAGCGGCTGGCGGTGGCGAAGACCGGGCGCGCGTCACACACCGTCACGTCGTACCCGAGGAAGGAGCCGACCTTCGCCACCGCGGCTGCGAAGTCGATGGCGCCGAAGACCAGCAGCCGCGGCTTAGGAGCAAAGCCCCACACGAAGACCCGCATCCCCTCCCCCCGCCGCTCCCCGTCGGGCCCATAGGTGAGCGTCGCATTGGAACCGCTTGCCAGCAGCCCGCGGGCATCGTCGCGTACTGCGTCGGTCACCCGGTCCGACCACAGCCGGGATAGTCCCTGACCTTTCGCACGCTCCCGCGTCGTGTCAGCGTGCGAAACGTCAGGGACTATCC
>JBAVCA010000225.1:0-1654 GCA_049586475.1 Nocardioides sp. | reverse complement strand
TCCGCAAGGAGTGGCAGTGGCGCAAGCTGCGCGGCGAGCCGACCCACAACCTCGAGGCGTTCCGCGGTTGGCTCGAGGCCGAGGACTCCGTCACCGGCGACCCGAACTGACAGCCCTCCGGGTCGAGCCGTCCGGCTGATGCCCGGCGCCACCCAGCTCGGTACCGGCCTGGCGCAGGATCTCCTGAGTCAGACCGGCTGGATCGGGCGCGGGCGCGACGTACGGCGAGCGAGCGCGACGCCGAGCAGGGCCAACGCACCGCCGAGGTAGGCCAGGCCCGGAGGCACCTCGTCGAGGAACACCAGGCTCAGCACGACCGTGATCGGCGGGACCAGGTAGGTCGTGACGCCCAGGCTGGACGCCGTCATGTGCTGCAGGGCGTAGCCGTAGGTGGTGAAGGCGATCGCGGTGGGGAAGACCCCGAGGTAGATCAACCACCAGATCGAGGACCCGGAGGTCTCACCCAGCTCGGTGACGAGCCTGGGCGCGAACGGCAGACAGGCCAGGGCGCCCACGGTGCAGGCCAACCAGGTGACGTGCAGCGCCGACATGCTCGCCGCGAGTGGCTTCTGCACGATCAGGCTGACCGAGTACGCCGCTGCGGCGAGCAGGCACAGGGCGATCCCGACGAGGTCGCGATCGCCGTCCGGCGAGCTGGCCAGCGCGATCACGGCGACACCGGAGAAGGCGAGGGCCAGACCCGCGACCAGCTGCACGGTGAACCGCTCCGACAAGAAGATCGCGGCGAGCACGGCGATGAGCACCGGTGAGACCTGGATCAGCATCGCCGCGGTGCCGGCGTCCACGCGCTGCTCGCCCAGGTTGAGCGCGACCATGTAGACGGCGTACCAGAGCAGCCCGATCACCACGATCGAGCGCCACTGCCGCGCGCTGGGCCGCGGCAGTCCGCGGGGCAGGGCGAAGGCTGCCAGCACCAGAGCCCCCACCAGGAGACGACCGAGCGACAGCGGACCGGCGGAGAACTCGGTGGCCAGGTGCCGGATCGCCACGAACGCCGAGGCCCACAGCACCAGCGTGGTCGCCACCGCCACCAGCGGCAGCCAGGTGGCTGGTGCGGTGAGGGTGGGGGCCGGGGCGGCGGGGGTGTCGAGCGGCTCGGCTGTGGGCGTGCTGCGTGTCATGAGCAAAGCGTAAGGACGCTCATGGTCGGTTGTCGCGCGGGTATCGGACAGCAGCGCCGGAACTCCTGCCTAGAGATCCAGCTTGTAGCCGAGCCCCCGCACGGTCACCAGGTACTTCGGCTCGCTCGGGTCGGGTTCGAGCTTGGCGCGCAACCGCTTGACGTGGACGTCGAGGGTCTTGGTGTCGCCGACGTAGTCGGAGCCCCAGACCCGGTCGATGAGCTGGCCCCGGGTCAGGACCCGGCCGGGGTTGCGCAGGAACATCTCAAGCAGCTCGAACTCCTTGAGCGGCAGTCGCTGCTCGTGTCCGCCGACGGTGACGACGTGGCGCTCCACGTCCATCCGCACCGGACCCGCCTCGAGCGTGTCGGGGGAGAGGTCGGGGTCCTGGCCGCGGCGCAGCACGGCCCTGATCCGCGCGACCAGCTCGCGGGGGGAGTACGGCTTGGTGACGTAGTCGTCGGCGCCGAGCTCGAGGCTGACGACCTTGTCGACCTCGTCGTCCTTGGCGC
>JBAVCA010000224.1:0-4801 GCA_049586475.1 Nocardioides sp. | reverse complement strand
GCTCGTCGTGATCGCGCCCCGGCGGCAGCGAGCGCGATGACGCACCGACCGCACTCAGCCCTCCTGCCGGCGGCCGCGCTGGCGCTGGTGGCCGGCGTGCTCGGGACCCAGCTCGCGAACGGGGGTGGGACCTACGAACCGCTCCGGCCTGCCGACGCGTGCGTCGAGAAGACCATCACCTCGCGGGCCGAGGGCATCGACGGACTCACCGAGCGTCTGGTGCTGCGCGGACTCGCTGACGCCGCGTGCACCTTGGGCGTGAGTCGTGAGCTGCTCACGCTCGAGCTCGCACAGGAGCGCGTGAGCACGGACGCCGAGATCGAGGCGCTGCGCGCCGGGTTGCTTTCCGCCGTCGAGCAGATGCAGGCCGGCGGGACCCTGCCTCCGGCCTCTGAGCTCCTCGAGGAGGCGCTCGACTCAGCAGACCTCAACGCCTTCCTCGAGCTCGCCATCCGGGCACTCCCGGACGCGGTGGTCGACGGTGCGCTGAAGACCGACGACGTGCTTGTCCGCGCCATCGGCGAGCTCGACCTGCGCGCCCTCCTGAGCGACCTCGGGGACCAGGGCGACCTGAGTCAGCAGGTCGAGGCAGCCATCACCCAGGCCGTCAAGGACTCGCTGCTCGACCGCGTGCGCAGCATCGTGTGACGCGCCGACCCGGGCACAGCCGCACGGCCCGACGCCGCCTGGCACCGAGACCGCAAGGCCCCACCTGACAGAATCAGGTCCCATGAGCGACCAGCGCCTCCCCACCGGCGTCCGAGTGATCGATCGCCTGATGAAGGCCAACAAGGGTTTCTCGATCGAGCACATGGACGCAACCCGGCTCGAGCGGGTCCAGACGCAGACGATCCCCGACGCCGGTCTGGGCGCCTGGATCGCTGGCCTGTTCCTCGGTCACGCCCGACCCGGGGTCGAGATCACGACCAGCACCTTCACCACCGAGCACGGCGAGCTCGCGGTGCGCGTCTACACGCCCACGGGGCGCGGACCCCGGAGCGGACCCCTCCCGGTGGTGCTCAACTTCCACGGCGGCGGATTTGCCCTCGGCAACGCTCGTCAGGGCGACTGGATCTGCTCGACGGTCTCTGCGGACCTCCAGGCGCTGGTCGTCTCCGTCGACTACCGCCTCGCCCCGACCCATCGCTTCCCGGCGGCTGTCGACGACTGCTACGCAGCGCTGCTGTGGACTGCTGAGCACGCGGCCGGTCTAGGTGGCGACCCGACGCGGATCGGCGTCATGGGCGACAGTGCGGGCGGCAACCTGGCCGCCGTGGTGGCGCTGATGGCCCGGGACCAGGGTGGTCCGGCCATCGCCCACCAGGCGCTGCTCTATCCCGCGACCGACCTCACCGACGCCCTGCGCGAGACGGCGTCCTACCTGGCCAACACCCGCGGGATCATCCTCAGCAACGCCGACATGGAGGCGTTCCTCAACCACTACGTCACTGACGACGACGACCGTTCTGACTGGCGGATGTCGCCACGTCACGCGCCTGACCTCTCCGACCTGCCCCCGGCCGTCATCGTCGTGGCCGGGATGGACCCGCTGCACGACGCGGGGGTGGAGTACGCCGAAGCGCTCGCGGCTGCGGGCGGCCACGCCCGGGTGGAGGACTTCCACCTGATGCCTCACGGCTTCCTGAGCTCGCCCTACTTCTGCCGCAGCGCCAAGCCGGCGATGGCCGCGGTCGTGGCCTCCCAGCGCGCCGCCCTCCGGGGTGTGCAAGGGCGCTGAACGAGCCTGCAAGCCTGGCCCCATGATCCGCACCGGCCACCCAGATCCAGTCATCGTGATCGGTGCTGGCATCTCCGGCGTGGCGTGCGCCCGCGAGCTGGCCGCCGCAGGTGTGGCGGTGCGACTGATCGATCGCGGACGACGCATCGGGGGTCGGATGGGCGCCAAGCGGCTGGGCGGTCGCGCGACCGACCTCGGTGCGTCCTACTTCACTGTCTCCGACCCGGACTTCGAGGCGGTCGTGGCCGACTGGGAGCGCCGCGGCCTTGCGCGCCCCTGGACCGACACCTTCACCGTGCTCACCGCCGGCGAGGAGCCGCGGACGAAGGCTGGACCGGTGCGCTGGTCCGCCCCCGGTGCCTTGCGCTCGCTGGTCGAGGACCTCGCAGAGGGCTTGACCGTCGAGCAGGCTGCGGTCGGGGTCGTGGACCGGGGACCCGACGGCCGGCTGGTCGTGGACGGGGAGGCCGCCTCCGCAGTCGTCCTGGCGATGCCCGACGACCAGGCGCAGCGGCTGCTCGCGCCTGGTGTGGGAGACGCGGTGGATGCCCTGGACCGGGAGTACGAGCCCGTGATCGCGTTGGTCGCCGGGTGGCCGGAGCGCACCTGGGACCACCTCGATCCGGCGGGGAGGTTCCACGGGGCCTTCGTCAACGGCGACGATGCGCTCGGCTGGATCACCGACGACGGCCGACGGCGAGGCGACGACGCTCCGGTGCTGGTCGCTCACTCCACACCCGAGCTGGCGGCCGCGCACCTGGAGGAGCCCGCGGGCGCGGAGCAGACGATGACCGAGGCACTGTGCCGGCTGATGGGCCTCGAGCCCCCGGTGGGGACCCATCTGCATCGGTGGTCGCTGGCTCGACCGGTCGGAGACCGAGAGGCGCGCTTCCTGCTCAGCGACGGCGGCATCGGTTTCTGCGGAGACGGCTGGGGGCCCGCGCCGAAGGTGGAGACCGCATGGCGTTCGGGTCGCGAGCTGGGACGTGCGCTCCTCGAGGTCGATCGCCGCTAAGGGGCGGAACACCGTGGAGTGGCTCACCGGCAGCTGCCAAACCTAGACAAAATGTTGAGGTTAGTTGTATATTCTTCTACATCAGGGTGAGGTTACCGAGGGCCACAGAGGCCTCCACCAACTCCCCGCCCGATCGCAGAGGAGTGAGTGACGATGAGCACCACCACGACAGCCCGCACCGAGGCCACCCGCAGTGCCGTGCCCTTGAGGATCACCCTGATCGATGAGTCGGACCTGGCTTCGGCCGGCCTCGAGGCGCTGCTGACCCCGTTCGCTCACCGAGTCACCCTCGTCGGCAACCGGGAGGCGATCGCTCACCCGGAGACGTTGGACGTAGTGCTCTACGAGCCGCTGGGCCTGCGTGGCACTGCCGAGTCGCTGCTGCGGGACCTGCAGCGTCGGGTGGAGGCCCCCACGGCCGTGTTCAGCTGGGCAGCGATGGACCAGCTGCCGGCGCCTACCGCTCGGCCCTATCTCAGCAAGAACCTGACAGCCTCGCGGCTGGTCGTGGACCTGGAGGACCTCGCCTCCGGTCGCTTCGTCGAGCCGGTCGTCGTACCTGCTCCTCGCGAAGAGGCGGTCGACGCGAGTGAGGACCCCGCCGGCGTACGGGACCTGCCGGACGCCGCACTACGGGTGCTCACGTCGCGCGAGTGTGACATCGTCGAGCTGATCGTGGCGGGGATGAGCAACCGTGAGATCGGCGAGGAGCTCTCGCTCAGCGTGAACTCGGTCAAGACCTACATCCGCACCGCCTATCGCAAGATGGGGGTGCAGCGTCGCACTCAGGCGATGCTGTGGGCCTTGGAGCACGGCCTCAATGCCCGCCCCGTTGCTCTGGTGGGCTGAGAAGTCGTCAAGTTTCAACAGGTTTGTCCACAGACTGTGGAAGTATCCACCAGTGCCTGAGCGCGGGACGAGCGCTCGGGCACAATGATCCCGGTCAGCCGGAGGAGCGGGGGGTCCGAGATGGGGAGCGATCCTCGAAGCGACCCCGGAGGCGATGTGCGGGAGCCCTCCCTGAGCATCGGCGACCTCGCGGACGCCACCGGGGTCTCGACAGCAACGCTGCGGATCTGGGAGACCCGTCACGGGTTCCCTGAGCCGACGCGGCTCGCCAGCGGACACCGCAGGTACGGCGAGGACGACGTGGACGCCGTACGCCGCGTGGTGCTGCTCCGCGACGCCGGTGTTCGCCTGGATGTCGCGATCAGCCAAGCGACGTCAGCCGCATCGTCGCAGACCCACGGGTCGGAGTCGGTGTTCGCTCGATTGCGCCACACCCACCCGTCGCTGATGCCCAACCGGTTGACGAAGAGCACCCTGCTGGCGATGTCCTGGGCAATGGAGGACGAGTTCTGTGCTCAGGCCCGACGCGGTCACGTGTTCGGAGCGTTCCAGCAAGAACATCGCTTCGAGTCGGCTCGTGCGCGCTGGACCGACATTGCGCAGTCGTCGTCCTCGACCTTCGTGTTCGCCGACTTCACCGCCCTCGTCGAAGGGTCACCGACGCGCATTCCGCTGGACCCGGACGCCCCGATGGTCCGCGAGTGGGCGGTGGTCTGCGACTCGCCGAACATGTCCATGGCGCTCACAGCCTGGGAGCTTCCCGGCCAGCGCACGGTGCGCGACAGCGAGCGGATCTTCGAGACCTTGTGGACCGTCGACCCGGAGCCGGTGCGGGAAGCCTCGCGCGTCTGCGCCGCCCTGGCGGTGGAGGCAGGTTCCGCTCGGGCACTCGAGGTTGCGGCCGAGCTCGCTGCTCCGGTCAGCACCACCCGCTCGGACATCGCAGCCTTGACCTCGCTGTTCAACCGATCGGTCTCCTACGTCGACGCTGCTCCTCGCGGCTGAGCCAGGACGACTGACCAGGTGGACGCCGATGTCGTCGTGGTGGGAGCCGGCCTGGCCGGCCTACGGTGCGCGGTCGAGCTCGTGGCCTCCGGCCACGAGGTGGTCGTCCTGGAGGCCGAGGACGAGGTCGGCGGCCGGATCCGGACCGAGCGAGTCGAAGGTTTCCAGGTGGACCGGGGCTTCCAGCTCCTCAA
>JBAVCA010000223.1:0-2709 GCA_049586475.1 Nocardioides sp. | reverse complement strand
GGATATATCCAGCTTGGTCGCGGTCGGGTCCTTGCGAGGATCGGCGGTGTAGAGACCATCGACGCCGTTCTTGTCATAGATCACCACCTCGCAGCGACTCTCCAGGGCACGCTGCACGGCCACGGTGTCGGTGGAGAAGAACGGCATCCCCATGCCGGCGCCGAAGATCACGACCCGGCCCTTTTCCATGTGCCGGATCGCACGGCGGGGCACGTAGGGCTCGGCCACCTGACCCATGGTGATCGCGGTCTGGACCCGGGTCTCGACTCCCAGCTTCTCCAAGAAGTCCTGGAGCGCGAGGCAGTTCATCACGATGCCCAGCATGCCCATGTAGTCGGCGCGCACACGGTCCATGCCTCGCTGCTGGAGCTCGGCGCCGCGGAAGAAGTTGCCTCCCCCGGTGACGACGGCGATCTGCACGCCGGCACGCGCCACGGCGGCGATCTCGCCCGCGATGGTCGCCACGACGTCGGGGTCGACCCCGACCTTGCCACCGCCGAAAACCTCGCCCGACAGCTTGAGCAGGACTCGCTCGTATCCAGCCACGCGTGCAACCCCTTGTTCGTCGTCGTTGGTCCATCGTCGGGCCCGTCGGGGCCCGGCAGCAACCTATCCGATACGGACCGAGGCAGGCCCGGGCAGGGCTTGGGCGCTCCTCGATCGGTGCTCATCCCCTGTCGCCGCCACCCTCGCCGCCACTGATGCCCCAACAACCGCCGCAGACGAGGGCGGTGACGAGGAGCAATGAGTACCAGCACGACCTCACGCTGCTCGACGGCTACCCCGGCAAAAAGCGTGATGGCCGGCGGCCCCTGAGGGGACGACCGGCCATCACGACGAGCAGTGGCTCAGGCGCCGACCTCGAAGCGAGCAAACCGCTTCAGCGTGGTGCCGGACGCGTCGAGAACCGCCTGGACGGTCTTCTTGTTCTCGGTGACCGAGGCCTGCTCGAGCAGTACGACATCCTTGAAGAAGCCGTTGAGGCGACCCTCAGTGATCTTCACGATCGCCTGCTCGGGCTTGCCCTCCTCACGCGAGGTCGCCTCGGCGATCTCACGCTCCTTGGCGACGACGTCGGCGGGGACCTCGTCGCGGGTGAGGTACTGCGGGCGCATCGCGGCTACCTGCATGGCGGCGGCACGAGCCGCGTCAGCATCGCCTTCGTACTCGACCAGAACACCGACAGCGGGCGGCAGGTCAGCCGCACGCTTGTGCATGTAGGCCACGACCGACCCGTCGAAATGGGTGTACTGCCCCAGCTCGATCTTCTCGCCGATCGAGATGGCCAGGTCCTGGACGACCTCGCCGACGGTGCGACCGTCGAGAGCGACGGCCTTCAGCGCCTCGATGTCGGCCGGCTTGGCCTCGGCGGCAGCGTCAGCGATCCGCTGCGCAGCAGCGACGAAGTCGTCACCCTTGGCGACGAAGTCGGTCTCGCACTTGAGCTCGACCAGCACGCCGCCCGAGTGGGCGACCAGACCGGCAGAGGCCTCGCGCTCGGCGCCGCGGGCGGCAGCCTTGGCGGCACCCTTGACGCGCAGCAGCTCGACGGCCTTGTCGAAGTCGCCGGCGCTCTCGTCGAGCGCCTTCTTGCAGTCCATCATCCCGGCGCCGGTCAGCTCACGGAGCTTCTTGACGTCGGCCGCGGTGAAAGCCATGTGTACTCCTTGGTACGTGGTGAGGTCGGGCCCGAACGTGGGCCGCCTTCAGCGAAGACGGCCCACGTCGGATCAAGCAGGGTGGAGCGGTTGCGACGAGGCTCAGGCCTCGGTGGTCGCCTCGGCAGCCTCGGGGGCGGCTTCTGCGGTCTCGGCCGGAGCCGTGGCCTTGGTGTCCTCGGCCGGAGCCTCGACAGCAGCTTCGGCCGGTGCCTCGACAGCGGTCTCGGGTGCCTCGGCGCCCTCGGAGGACGCGCCCGTCGCCTCGGCGGCCGGGGTCTCGGCAGCGGGCGCCGAGGTGGCGGCCGCAGCAGCCTTCGAAGCGTCCCCAGCAAGGAGCTCACGCTCCCACTCGGCCAGAGGCTCCTCGGCTCCGGGGACCTTTTCGCCGGTCTTCACGCCGGAGCGGGCGATGAGCCCCTCGGCGACGGCGTCAGCGATCACGCGGGTCAGCAGGCCGACTGCGCGGATGGCGTCGTCGTTGCCCGGAATCGGGAAGTCGACGGTGTCGGGGTCGCAGTTGGTGTCCAGGATCCCGATGATCGGGATCTTGAGCTTGCGAGCCTCCTCGACAGCGAGGTGCTCCTTGTTGGTGTCGACGATCCAGATCGCGGAGGGAGTACGGACCATCTCGCGGATGCCGCCGAGCGACTTGTTCAGCTTGTCACGCTCGCGACGCATGTGCAGCAGCTCCTTCTTGGTGCGGCTGCTGCCGGCAACGTCCTCGAAGTCGACGTCGTCGAGCTCCTTGAGACGGTTGATGCGCTGGTGCACGGTCTGGAAGTTGGTGAGCATGCCACCGAGCCAGCGCTGGTTGACGTAGGGCATGCCGACGCGGGTCGCCTGCTCGGCGATCGCTTCCTGGGCCTGCTTCTTGGTGCCGACGAACATCACGGTGCCGCCCTTGGAGACGACGTCCTTGACGAAGGCGTAGGAGCGGTCGATGTAGGCCAGCGACTGCTGCAGGTCGATGATGTAGATGCCGTTGCGCTCGGTCATGATGAAGCGCTTCATCTTGGGGTTCCAGCGACGGGTCTGGTGCCCGAAGTGG
>JBAVCA010000222.1:0-2781 GCA_049586475.1 Nocardioides sp. | reverse complement strand
GTGAGGAACCCCTTGTAGTCCACGTCGAGCCAGTTGATCATGTACGACGGCCCGTAGTAGGTCGCCTCGGACTTGAGGAACATCTCGGCGTCGCCGTACCCACCCGTCATGTCGGGGCGGCCCTTGGACTCCATGAACTGGGTAGCTACGTGACCCTCGAAGACGTTGCGGAAGCTCGTGGGGAACGAGAAGTGCACGTAGTAGAAGTGCGCCATGTCGACGACGTTGTCGATCAGCTCGCGACAGTTCGAACCCTCGATCGGCACGACCTCCCACGACCAGTCGGTGTACTCGTCGGTGTCGACGCCGGGCAGCACCGGCGGGAGGGTGTCATGGTCGGCCGCACTTCCCTCGGCGTCGTGCCAGATGAGCAGCTGACCGTTGCGGATCGCTGTCGAGTACTTCTGGGTGCGCGCACGGAGCGGCACGCGACGCGCGTACGGGATGGCCTTGCACTTGCCGTCGCCGCCCCAGCGCCAGTCGTGGAACGGGCAGGCGATCTCGTCACCCTTGACCGAGCCCTGCGTCAGGTCGCCACCCATGTGGCGGCAGTACCCGTCGAGGACCTGGAGATCGCCGTGGGTGTCCTGCCACACCACGAGCTTGGTGCCGAAGGCGTCGATGCCGTGCGGCTTGCCATCGGCGAAGGTGCTTGCGAGCCCCAGGCAGTGCCAGCCGCGCGCGAACCGCTCCGGGGCAGTGCCCTGGTCGAGCATCCGGGTCTCACTCATTGCTTCTCCCTGGTGGTGCGGTGATGTCCTGCGGTGGTGTGGTGCGGCGGTGCGTGCGGCGATCGGCGACGTCGAGCCGCATTGGATCTGACGTAGAGGCTAGCCGAAAACGAGAACACGTTCTAGTCTGACGTCATGCGTATTGCCCTCGAGCCTGAGCACCTGGCCCTGCGAGCCGAGCTCAAGGAGTACTTCGGTCAGCTCGTCACTCCCGAGCGCAGGGCCGGGCTGTCCTCCGCTACCGGCGAGTTCGGCGAGGCCGGCGTCTACAAGGAGGTCATCCGCCAGATCGGCCTCGACGGCTGGCTCGGCATCGGCTGGCCCGAGGAGTACGGCGGTCAGGCACGATCGATGGTCGAGCAGCTCATCTTCACCGATGCCGCAGCCGTGGCCGGGGTGCCGATCCCCTACCTCACGCTCAACACGGTGGGTCCGACGATCATGCGGTACGGCAGCGATGCCCAGAAGGAATACTTCCTACCCAAGATCCTGTCCGGCGACCTGCACTTCTCGATCGGCTACTCCGAGCCGGGCTCCGGCACCGACCTGGCCTCGCTGCAGACGCGAGCCACCCGCGAGGGCGACGAGTGGGTCATCAACGGGCAGAAGATGTGGACCTCGCTGATCCAGTACGCCGACTGGATCTGGATGGCGTGCCGCACCGATCAGGATCTACCCCGCCACAAGGGCCTGTCGATGATCATGGTGCCCGCCCAGGCCGCGGGCGTCTCCTACACCCCGGTCCACACCGTCGCCGGGGTGAGCACGAGCGCGACGTACTACGAGGACGTGCGGGTGCCCGCCGACAACCTGGTGGGCGACCTGAACGGCGGGTGGTCCTTGATGACCAACCAGCTGAACGCCGAGCGGGTCTCCCTCACCTCGTCGGCCCCCACCATCCACTCCCTCAAGCTGGTGCGGGAATGGGCCCAACAGACCAAGAACCCCGACGGCCAGCGGGTGATCGACTCCGAGTGGGTACAGATCGCGCTGGGCCGGGTGCACGCGCGCGTCGAGGCCCTCACTCTGCTCAACTGGAAGCTGGCTGCCGACGCTGACGCCGGGGTTCCGCTCTCCCCAGCCGAGGCGTCGGCCATCAAGATCTACGGCTCCGAGCTCAACACCGAGGTCTATCGGACGCTGATGGAGATCGTGGGGCCGCAGGCCGGCATCACCGCCGACTCCGAGGGTGCGGTGCTCGCCGGCCGGCTCGAGCGCTACTTCCGCTCCTCGCTGGTGATGACCTTCGGCGGCGGCACGAACGAGATTCAGCGCGACATCATCGGCTACGTGGGTCTGGGCCTGCCCGCCGCCAAGCGCTGACCGCCCAGTAACGGCACCCAGTAATGGCACCCAGTAATGGCACCCAGCACTGACACCCAGCGCTGACACCCAGCGCCGGGCGGCGCGCCAGACCTCCTGAACTGAAAGGCACCACTGATGGACTTCTTCTTCACCCCCGAGCAGGACGAGGCGGCCCAGCTCGCCGCCACCATCCTGGGCGAGCGCGCCACCAACGAGCGCCAGAAGAAGGTCGAGGCGACCGGGTCGCGCGTCGACCCCGAGCTGTGGAAGGACCTGGCCGACGCCGGCCTGATCTCACTCGCTGTTCCCGAGGCACACGGCGGCGCCGGGCTCGGGCTCGTCGAGCTCTGCCGGGTCCTGGTCGAAGTCGGGCGCACGGTCGCCCCGGTCCCGCTGGCCGTCCATGGACCCGCAGCCATGCTGGTCGCGGAGTTCGGGACCGAGACGCAGCGAGCCGCGATCCTCCCCGGCGCGAGCTCCGGAGCGCTGCTCCTGACCGCGGCGGTTGCCGAGGAGCGCGCACACCTGCCCGCTCGACCCACCGTGGTCGCCCGCGCGGACAGCGCGGGGTGGCGGTTGACGGGCTCCAAGGCGATCGTGCGCGCGGGAGCAGCCGCTGGCGTTTTCCTGACCACCGCCGCCACCGACGAGGGCGTGGGGGTGTTCCTGGTCGACCCCTCCGCGGACGGCGTCACCCGGGTGGAGCAGCACAGCAGCGACCGCGACATCGTGGTGCGCCTCGACC
>JBAVCA010000221.1:0-9733 GCA_049586475.1 Nocardioides sp. | reverse complement strand
TGCCCCAGGCGCGCGGGTCGTACAGCTTTTTGTTGCCGACCTCGCCGTCGACCTTCAGCACGCCGTCGTAGTTGGCGAGCATGTGAGCGGCGACGGGGCGCGTGAAGGCGTACTGGGTGTCGGTGTCGACGTTCATCTTGATGACGCCGTAGTCGACGGCCGCGCCGATCTCCTCGGCCGAGGAGCCGGAGCCGCCGTGGAAGACGAGGTCAAAGGGCTTGGAGCCGGCGGCGAGGCCGAGCTTCTCGACGACGGCCTCCTGGGCGACCTTGAGGATCTCGGGGCGCAGCCTGACATTGCCGGGCTTGTAGACACCGTGCACGTTGCCAAAGGTGAGCGCGGCCAGGTAGCGACCGTTCTCACCGGTGCCGAGCGCCTCCACGGTCGCCAGCGCGTCCTCGGGAGTGGAGTAGAGCTGCTCGCCGCCGCCGCCCTCGACGCCGTCCTCCTCGCCACCCACGACACCGATCTCGACCTCGAGGACGATGTGCGCTGCACGAGCCTTGGCCAACAGCTCCTGGGCGATCTGAAGGTTCTCCTCCAGCGGTACGGCGGACCCGTCCCACATGTGCGACTGGAACAGCGGCGCCTCGCCACGCGCAACGCGCTCGGCGGAGATGTCGAGGAGCGGACGCACGAAACCGTCGAGCTTGTCCTTAGGGCAGTGGTCGGTGTGCAGCGCGATCTGCACGTCGTAGTGCTTGGCGACCTCGTGGGCGTAGGCGGCAAAAGCGAGCGAGCCCGTCACCATGTTCTTCACCGAGGGGCCGGAGAGGTACTCGGCACCGCCGGTGGAGACCTGGATGATGCCGTCCGAGCCAGCGTCCGCAAAGCCCTTCAGTGCGGCGTTCAGCGTCTGCGACGACGACACGTTGATCGCAGGGAACGCAAAGGAGCCGGCCTTGGCGGTGTCCAGCATCTCGGCGTACTTCTCGGGGGTGGCGATGGGCATCAGTCAAGCTCCTCGAAAGCGGCGTCGGTCTCGACGACACCCTAGTGCCCGCTGCTGCGGCCCCTGCGTAGCCTCGGACCCATGGACCGCCAGCGCACCCTGACCACCACCACCAGGTCGGCCGACGTCGGTCTGCCGATCGACGAGGTCTGGGACGTCGTGGCCTCGGGCACCTCCGGCCCACAGTGGTACGTCGACGCCGCGCCGTTCGTCTTCCGCGGAGCGCTCGACCGGCTCGTGGGCGGGGCCGGGCGCCGTCACCGGCCGCCGGGTCGATCGCGGCTGGCCACCGGTGACCGCGTCGGGTTCTGGCGGGTGCTGGATGCCGACCACCGGGAGCGGCGGCTGCTGCTGGAGGCACAGGTGCGGGCACCGGGCCGGGTGCGGCTGGAAGCGATCGTGAGCCCCGGGGGTTCCATCGGCGACGAGGCGGCCTCGGTGGTGACTCTCACCATCACGCTCGAGCCCCGAGGTCTGCTTGGCGCCGCCTACCTCGTCGCCGACCTGCCCGCGCGGGCTGTGGTCGCCGAGCTGACCATGCTCCACCTGTTGACCGTGTTGCGGCGCCACGACAACCGGTGGCCGGTCGATTCCGTAGAAGAGGCGTGACCCCCCGTCAAGACCCACTCCTCGCGCGAACTCGCTGCCCTGCAAGGCCTGTTGGCAACGGTCGATCGCGTACCGCACGGGTGAAGCCGGGGGCCTGCCCGAGCTCTTAGCGTGGCTGCATGGGTCTGAGCAAGGGTGACAAGGTCAGCTGGAACACGCCCCAGGGCGCCACCACCGGGACCACCGTCGAGAAGAAGACGAAGCCGTTCCAGCACGCCAAGCAGCAGTTCAACGCCAGCGACGACGATCCGTACTGGATCGTGGAGTCCGAGAAGTCCGGCGCCACGGCAGCCCACAAGGAGTCGACGCTCGAGCGCGCCTAGGCTCAACCCATGGCAGGTCCGGCACCCACCGACCTCGTACGGCGTGCCTGGCTGCGGCTTGGTGGTCTCTCGGCCGCGTTGGTCGTGGTCGGCCTGATCACCCTGCTGGTCATCCCGTTCTCGCGCGCGGGGATCGCCGCCACGGTCGAGCCGTTCGGTCCGGCCGCCCCCGTGGCTTTCGTCGTCGCCGGTGGTCTGCTCGGGATGGCGTTCGTCCCCGGCCCGCTGCTTGCCGCGGTCAGCGGAGTGCTCTTCGGCAGCACGACCGGCTTCGTGGTGACGACCTGCAGTGCCGTCGTCTCGGCGACGTTGTCGACGCTGGTCAGCCGACGGGCGGGCCGCGGCCCGGTTGAGGCCGTGTCAGGCGAGCGCGCCGCCGCCCTCATCTCTCTCGCTCGGCGACGGGGGTTCCTGGTCGTGGTCCTCCAGCGCTGGATGCCCGGACTGCCGGACGCCGTGTTCTCCTACCTGTTCGGAGCGATCGGGCTGCGCGTGGTGGTGGTCGCGGCGGGGACCCTCGTCGGCTCGGCTCCCCGCGCGTTCGCCTACACCGCCCTGGGCGATGCGGCCGTCACCGGCAACGGCTCCTTGGCGTTGATCGCGGTGGCCACAGGGGGCGCCGTGTCGGTGCTCGGCCTGCTCGCCGGGGTGCTCGTCGTGCGCCGGGAGCGTCACCGCAGCCGGAACGGGACCGCCGACAGCGACCGGATCACCGACGTAACGTGACCCCCAGGCGGCTGCGTCGTTGAGGTGGTGTCAACCCCGGCCGATCCTCAGGAGACCGACCCATGCCAGCCTCCCCGCGCCTCGCTTTCCGGCGCCCCTCACTGCTTGCCGCTGCCTGCGCCCTGTCGCTGGCCGGTGGGCTCACCCAGATGACCCCGTCGAGCGCGGAGGTCCCATCGGCCCCGTCCGTGGACGTCAGCCCCTTCTTCGCTCCTCGTCTCGTCACGGTCGACGTCTCCGGCCCCGAGGACAAGGCGCGACTGCTCGGCCTCGGACTCGACGCCACTGAGCACGCGGGCCACGACTACCTCGAGGTGGTCCTCCACACCGCGGCCGACCTCGCGACGCTGGTCGACAACAAGTTCACCTACACCGTACGGATCCCCGACCTGATCGCGCGTGACCTCGAGGTACTTGCCCTCGACGAGGCGTACGCCGCCCGCGTCGGCACGTCCCCGCTGCCATCAGGTCGCACCGGCTACCGCACCGTCGAGGACTACGACCGCGACATGGCGGGGCTGGTCCAGAAGTACAAGAAGATCGTCAAGCCCGTCACGCTGCCCCGCCCCACCCTTGACGGACGCACGGTCTACGGCGTCGAGATCGGAAAGAACGTTCGCAAGCCGAACACCGGCCAGCCGACCTTCCTGCTGATGGGCCTGCACCACGCTCGCGAGTGGCCCTCCGGGGAGCTGGCGATGGAGTTCGCGATCGACCTCGCCGAGAGCTTCGGCAAGGACAAGCAGATCACCAGCCTGCTCAGCAAGGCCCGCGTCATCGTGGTCCCGGTGGTCAACAAGGACGGCTTCAACCTCTCCCGCACCGATGGCGAGTACGTCGACCTGCGCGAGCTCGGCGAGTATGACCCGCTCGACGGCCAGGGCGTCGTCCTCGCGACCCCCGGCCGCGCCTACATGCGCAAGAACTGCCGCATCGTCGACGGCCAGGACACCCCCGATGGCAGCTGTGCCGCAGTCCTGGCCAGCCCCGGCGGATTCGGTGCCGGCGTCGACCTCAACCGCAACTACGGCGGTTTCTGGGGTGGCCCGGGCGCCTCCGACCTGGGCGCCGACCCGACCTACCGCGGCGCCGAGGCGTTCTCGGAGCCGGAGACGCAGAACATCCGCGACCTGGTGCGCACCCGCAACATCACGATGCTGATCTCCAACCACACCTACTCCAACCTGATCCTGCGCCCCAACGGCGTCAACCCGACGACGATCGCCGCGGACGGCCTGCCCGTCGGTGACTCCGCGGACGAGAAGGCTCTCAAGGCCCTCGGCGCTCGCATGAGCGATCAGAACGGCTACGCCAACATCCACGGGTGGCAGCTCTACGACACGACGGGCACGACCGAGGACTACAGCTACAACGCCACCGGCGGTTTCGGCTACACCTTCGAGATCGGCCCCGACGAGTTCCACCCGCCCTACGAGGACGTCGTCGACGAGTATCTCGGCGCCGGCAAGTACCAGGGCAAGGGCAACCGTGCGGCCTACCTGCTGGCCCTTCAGCACGCCGTCGACCCGAAGTTCAGCGGCACCCTGATGGGCAAGGCCCCGAAGGGCGCCACGCTGCGCCTGTCGAAGACCTTTGACACGCCCACCTGGGACTCGTCGTTCAAGGACTTCGTCGACACCTCGATCACGGTCCCGAAGTCGGGCCGGTTCTCCTGGCTGGTCAACCCCTCGACCCGCCCGGTCGTGGCTCCCAAGACCTACTCGGTCCCCAACAAGACGCCGTTCAAGCGCCAGGTCGACACCGAGGCGGTGCCGCCGCCGACCATGTTCACCGATACCGAGTTCGTACTGCCTCGTAAGGCGGACGTGCTCGACATCAAGCTCGACTGGGAGACGCCCGACGACCTCGACCTCGAGGTGTACCGCCAGGTGGGCGACAAGCAGATCGAGGTCGGCTCGTCCGGCGCTGCTCCCGGTGAGAAGGAGCAGGTCACCCTGGTCGAGGCCGAGGCCGGCACCTACGTCCTTCGCGTCATCAACTACGCCTCCGTGACTCCGACGTACACGTTGACGACCGAGGCGTTCGACTCCACCACCAAGACCACCAAGGGTGGCGTCGAGCGCTACACGCTGACCTGTGAGAGGGCCGGCAAGGTCAAGGTCAGCAA
This sequence comes from Nocardioides sp., assembly GCA_049586475.1. Classification (GTDB taxonomy): domain Bacteria; phylum Actinomycetota; class Actinomycetes; order Propionibacteriales; family Nocardioidaceae; genus Nocardioides. The sequence continues at coordinate 4,995 of JBAVCA010000221.1, read as the reverse complement.
GCAGATCCTGGTCGAGCGTGGTCAGGTCAGCAAGTACAACCTCCGCAGGGCCTGCAAGTGAGTTGAGGCCCCGGCCCCTAAGGGGCCACGGATCTGCCCGCGACGCCCCGACTCCCTCGCAGGGAGTCGGGGCGCTGCGCGTCCGAGATCGTCGACCTGCTCGAGGTCACCCTCGCCAGGCCGGTTGCTCGGCCTCGCCGGACAGGTCGGCGTGAGCCCGCACCCAGGAGTGCATCGCGATGGCGGCGGCAGCCGAGGCGTTGATGGAGCGGGTCGAGCCGAACTGCGCGATCGAGAAGGTCCCGGCGCACGCTTCACGCGCCGACTCCGAGAGTCCGGGTCCTTCTTGGCCGAAGAGGAAGCAGACCCGGCGCGGCAGCGCCATCGTCTCCAGGTGCTCTGAGCCGGGCAGGTTGTCGATCCCGAGCAACGGCACCGCACCCCCGGGGTGGGCGCCGAGGTAGGCGGCGAGGTCCCCGGCGGTCTCGTGGTGGCGGACGTGCTGGTAGCGGTCGGTCACCATCGCGCCCCGCTTGTTCCATCGTCGGTTACCGACGATGTGCACCTCGGCCGCCAGGAACGCGTTGGCCGAGCGCACGATCGTGCCGATGTTGAAGTCGTGCTGCCAGTTCTCGATGGCGACGTGGAAGTCATGGCGGCGGGTGTCGAGATCGGCGCGGATCGCCTCCAGCGACCAGTACCGGTAGCGGTCGACCACGTTGCGCCGGTCGCCGTGCTCGAGCAGCTGCACGTCATAGACGCTGTCGTCCTCGCCGGCCCCGGCCGGCCACGCTCCCTGCCACGGACCGAGCCCGACTTCGGGCACCCCGTGGGGCATCGGGTCGTACGGCGCGTTGCGATCGTCCTCGCCTTGGCTCACGGCGTGACCCTAGACGTCCGAGGTCAGGTCACGTGATCCCGCGTGATGCCCTGCGTTCCCAGCGCGATGACAGTCGGGCTTCCCGGGGTGGTGCCAACGTGACCCCAGGGTCGGACTGCACCCAGCGACTGTCCGCGCTGCAGGTACCGTAGCCGCGTGACGATGCTCGCCGCCCTTCCCGACGTCCCGAGCGTTCTGCACCCGATGCTGCTGGGGATCAAGTGGCTCGATCCCGCCTACCTGCAGGCTGAGTTCGGCGGGGCCTTCATCTACCTGGCGCTCGCGATCGTCTTCGTGGAGTGCGGCTTGTTCTTTCCCTTCCTGCCCGGCGACACGTTGCTCTTCGCGCTGGGTCTCTTCATCGCCGGTGGCGGCGTCACCGGCTACACCGTCTTCGGCCTCGAGAACAAGCCGGTCGAGCTGATCCTTGCCATGGCCGCGCTGACCGTGGCGGCCTTCGCCGGCAACGTCGCCGGATATGAGATCGGCCGCAAGCTCGGGCCGCCCCTCTATGAGCGCAACGGTCGGGTGCTGAAGAAGAAGTACTTCGACCAGACAGCGGGCTTCTTCGACAAGCACGGCAACAAGGCGCTGGTGATCGGCCGCTTCGTCCCGTTCGTGCGCACCTACATCACCGTGATCGCCGGCGTGACGATGATGGAGCGGCGACGCTTCTTCGTGTGGAGCTTGATCGGCGCCCTGTTGTGGGTCATCAGCATCACGCTGCTCGGGTTCTTCCTGGGCGAGGCCGTCCCGTGGCTCGGGGAGAACATCGACTACGTGACGATCGCGATCCTGGCCTTCAGCGTGATCCCGATCGCGTGGGAGTGGTGGCGGCACCGCCACCATGTCGAGGACGTCGTCGACGACGCCATCACCGGCTCGGTCGACGCCGAGGCCTGAGGCTCACGAGCAGGGCCCCGGCACCAGGCGACCCTGCGCAGGACCCGCCTCGACTCAATCGATCAGCTTGGCGAACCAGATGGTCCGGTGGCTCCAGTCGCCCGGCCCACGGCGCACGCCGGAGCAGACCGCGATGGCCACCCGATGCGGGCCGCCGGTGCGGTAGTAGCGCGCGAAGCGCCGCTCCGCGGGGATCTGGACGCGAGCGATCACGTCGTAGCACCGCTGTTGACCGTTCCGGCCCCGCAGCACCAGGCGGTTCCCTTCGTAGAGCTCACGGATCAGGTCGTTGCCGATCGCCGAGCCATCGGGGTAGGTGTGCGCGTTGAGCTTGGCGACCCCGTGCCTGGCCCCGGCCTTGATCTTGTCCTTCGCATCCCAGGCATATTGCCGCTTCCCGCTCTCGCTCAGCGGCGGTGCTTTCGGCACGTTGCGGCTGTCACGCCCCAGCGCGAGCACTGTCCGACGAGGGCTGAGGCCCGGGATCCCGAGCGCCGTGGGTCGGAACTTCTTGCCCGCCGCGGCACAGCCCCGCTGGGCGGAGGAGGTCGACTCGGCCGACCGATCGGCAGGGACCGCGGCGCTCCTCGCGGGAGCGAAGGACAGCACTGAGATCGCGAGGACCAGCGCCACTGCTGCGGCGGCGGTACGAGCGCGGGGAGTCACCAGGACAGGTTGCACGACAGATCACCTCAGACACCGGGCCGGTCCGGACCCCATGTCCCGATGCTTCCGGCGCCGATCCCTGCATGGTGCCAGCCCCCGCGTCACAGGTCACCCCCCGACCGCGACTCATCGTGCGACTCATCGCTCGACCCGTCACTCGTCCCACCCGTCGGCCTGACGACGTCGAGCACGTAGTCAGGCCAGACGGCACGGTGCTCGAGGAGACGTCGACCAGGACCACGCCGGAGCCGGAGTGGCTCTCAGGCTCCCGCGCGGGCCGCGTCCAGGTCTGCCTTGGTCAGCACCGACCGCACCTCGAGGCCGAGGTCGGCCAGGGGGTTCTCGCCGTCCGGGCTCCGGTCGATCGCGCACACGACGACCTCGACGATCGCCCCACCGGCGCGCAGCGCGTTCGTGGCGTCGCGGACCGCCCCACCGGTGGTGATCACGTCCTCGACCAGGGTCACGCGCTTGCCGTCGTACGGGCCGCCCTCGGCGAGCTTGCAGGTGCCGTAGGTCTTGGCCTCCTTGCGCACGAACAACGCCGGCGTGCCGAGGATCGAGCTGACGACGGTGGCGATCGGGATGCCCCCCATCTCCAGCCCACCGAGGAGCTCGGTGTCCTGCGGGATCAGCTGGATCATCTCCCGGGCGACACGCCCGAGCAGCAGGGGATCGGCCTCGAAGAGGTACTTGTCGAAGTACTCGGAGCTGACCTGCCCGGAGCGGAGCGTGAACTCCCCGGTCAAACGGCAGCAGGCGTCGATGTCAGCGGCAAGCGAGTCGTCGGTGAAAGTCACAGGTGGCAGGGTAGTCGTCATGCGGGAGCGAGGAGTGGCACGGCGACTGGATGGCATCCCCCCGACGATCTTCGCCGAGATGTCGGCGCTGGCGACGCGGACCGGCGCGCTCAACCTCGGCCAGGGCTTCCCGGACGTCGACGGCCCACCCGAGGTCATCGAGGCCGCTGCGCACGCGCTGCGCCACGGCGCCAACCAGTACGCCCCGGGCCGGGGCGTACCGGCGCTGCGACAGGCGATCGCCGCCCATCAGCGGCGCCACTACGGCATCGAGCTCGACCCCGACTTCCAGGTCGCGGTGACAACCGGGTGCACCGAGGGGATCGCGGCCGCACTGCTCGGGCTGGTCGACCCCGGAGACGAGCTCATCGTGCTCGAGCCCTACTACGACTCGTACCCGGCGATGCTGCAGATGGCCGGCGGCGTACGGCGCCCGGTCACCCTGCGCTCCCCCGACTTCCGCCTCGATCCGGACGAGCTGCGCGAAGCGCTCACTCCCCGTACCCGGTTCGTGCTCCTCAACTCGCCCCACAACCCGAGCGGCACCGTCCTCACCCGGGCCGAGCTGCAAGCCGTCGCCGACCTCGCGATCGAGCACGACCTGGTCGTGATCACCGACGAGGTCTACGAGCACCTGGTCTTCGACGATCATGAGCACGTGCCGCTCTCGACCCTGCCGGGCATGGCCGAGCGCACGCTCACGCTGTCGAGCGTCGGCAAGTCGTACTCGCTCACCGGCTGGAAGGTCGGCTGGGCAACGGGGCCCGCCCACCTGGTCGACGCCATGGTGGCCGCCAAGCAGTGGCTGACCTACACCTCGGGCGCCCCGTTGCAGCCGGCCGTCGCCATCGCCCTCGACGAGCATCCCGACTTTCCCCGCGATCTCGCTCGCGACCTCCAGCAGCGTCGCGACCTCCTCGTCTCGGGCTTGCACAGCGCCGGGTTGAGCGCCTCAGCGCCGCAGGGCACGTACTTCGCCACCTCGGACGTCCGCGAGCTGGGCTGGGCCGACAGCCTGGAATTCTGCCTCGCCCTGCCCGAGCGTGCCGGGGTAGTCGCAATCCCTGTGCAGGGCTTCTACGACGACCCGGCCGGTGCCGGGCAGCACCTGGTGCGGTGGGCGTTCTGCAAGCAGCGAGAGCTGATCAGCGAAGCGACCGCGCGGCTCGCAGCTGGCGACCTCGTCCGCTGAGGTCCATTTTTCGGGTGGGCCCGTCGAGGCCGTTCAACCGGTGCGCTTGTGGGAAGCGAACCACTCGCCGGCACCGCCGGTGAACAGCAGCACCACGGTCGCGATCGAGGCGATCGTGAGCACCAGCGGCACGATCACCAGCGCGCCCAGGAGACTGACCAGCGCCGACAGCAGGCCGGAGACGACCAGCCCGATGCGTGCGGCATTGCTGCCGCGCAGGGTCGCGATCGCCAGGCCGATCGCGACCAGGCACCACACGGCCAGGACCACGAGAAAGCCGATCGCAGCATCGGCCAGCGTGTCGGCCGAGATGTCGGCGTACGCCGAGCTCGTCGCAAGCTGCTCGTCGATCTGCTCGAGGAACTCGGCGCGACTGGAGACGAGGTAGAGCAGGGAGACCAGCAGCCCGGCCAAGGCGAGACCGCTTGCGAGAATGGCGATCATCGCTGCAGCGGTGACGGTCCCCGGGCGCTTGCGCACGCCCGCCTGGGTCGAGGCCGGCGCGTCGTGGAGGTGGTCGGGCTCCTGGCGGTGTGACTCGGTCGCAGTGGCAC
>JBAVCA010000220.1:0-6298 GCA_049586475.1 Nocardioides sp. | reverse complement strand
GGTTCGGACATCGAGCAGGGCGCCGGTGACCGCGACCCCCGGCGACGCCCGCGGCCCGTGCCTCGCCTCGTCTCGTCACCTGGAGCAGTGCGCGCCGGCCTCTCCCACCCCCGCTCGGGTGGCTCCGGTGCGGATAGGATCCGGGTGTGCTGAACATCCCCGAAGCCCCGCCCATCGACGGTGCCAAGCATCTTCACTCAGGCAAGGTGCGTGACCTCTACGAGGTCGCCGAGGGCGCTCACGCCGGGGAGCTGCTGATGGTGGCAAGCGATCGGATCTCGATCTTCGACTTCGTGCTCGACACCACGATCCCCGACAAGGGCGAGATCCTGACCCGGCTGTCGCTGTGGTGGTTCGAGCAGCTGCGCGACCTGGTCCCCAGCCACATCCTCTCGACCGACGTCCCCGAGTCAGTGCGGGGACGGGCGGTGATCTGCGAGCGGCTGGACATGTACCCCGTCGAGTGCGTCGCGCGCGGATACCTCACTGGCTCCGGGTTGCTGGACTACCGGGCCTCGGGCGAGGTCTGCGGGATCGCGTTGCCCGACGGACTGCTCGACGGCAGCCGGCTGCCCGAGCCGATCTTCACCCCCGCGACCAAGGCGGCCCTCGGCGACCACGACGAGAACGTCTCCTATGCCGCGGTCGAAGCGGAGATCGGTGGCGAGTCGGCCGCCGAGCTGCGTGGGCTGACCCTGAGCCTGTACGCCCGGGCTGAGGAGCTCGCCCGCGAACGCGGGATCATCCTGGCTGACACCAAGCTCGAGTTCGGACGCCGGACCAGCGGCGATGGTGCGGGCACCACGGTCCTCGGCGACGAGGTGCTGACCCCCGACTCCTCGCGGTTCTGGCCGGCTGAGAGGTGGGAGCCAGGCCGTGCCCAAGCCTCCTACGACAAGCAGGTCGTACGCGACTGGGCCCTGTCGCCGGCCTCCGGCTGGGACCGCGCCTCGGGGGAAGCGCCACCGGCGCTGCCTGGCGAGGTGGTCGACCTGACCCGGGCTCGCTACCTCGAGGCCTACGAGCTGCTGACGGGGGAGAGCTGGTGATGGGTCAGCCGGTGCCTTTCCCGGTCTCCTGCGAGGCTGCCTACGACTACCTCATCGCCCCCGAGAACCGGGCGGCTTGGCAGTCAAGCCTCAAGGGCGTCGCCGACGTCATGGGTGAGGACGGCGTCGTCGGGCAGTCCTGGACCGATCTCACCAGGGCCGGCGTGAAGCCGCGCATGGAGCTCACCGACGCTGACCGACCCTTCCGCTGGTCCGAGCGAGGCACCTGGCACGGGTTCAGGGCGATCCTCACCCTGACCTTCACCCCGGTGCTGGGAGACCCGGACGCACCGCCCGGTCGGTGCGAGGTGGGCGCCTCGATGGAGGTGCGTGCCTCAGGGGTGCTCAAGCCCGTCGGGTTCGTGGCCGATCGGCTCGCGCCGCTCGCCGTGCGCTCCGACCTCAAGCGGGCCGCGAGAATCCTGACTGGCTGAGCGCTGCTGCGCCGGATCACCGACCTCGGCTCGGCCACCACTGGGCGCAGCGGCGTGGCGCACATCACCACCCTCTGCTTAGGTTGGTGCTGTGACCACCTACAACTTGGCCAGCGTCCTCGAGGACACCACCGCGGAGCACCCGGAGCGCGAAGCGATCGTCTTCGGCGACACCCGCTTGAGCTACGCGCAGGTCAACGGCGCAGCCAACCAGGTGGCCAACCTGCTCGTCGAGCGTGGCATCGTCCCCGGCGACAAGGTAGCCCTGAGCTGCCCCAACCTGCCGTACTTCACCATCGTCTACTTCGGCATCCTCAAGGCCGGCGGCACCGTGGTGCCGCTCAACGTCCTGCTCAAGGGCCGCGAGGTGGCCTACCACCTCGGTGACTCCGACGCGAAGGCCTACTTCTGCTTCCAAGGCACCCCCGAGCTCGCCATCGGCGCCGAGGGATACGCCGGCTTCAACGACGCCGAGGCCTGTGAGCACTTCTTCGTGATCACCGCCGACCCGAGTGCGGAGTCTCCGATCGAGGGCACCGAGACCATGGCCGCCGCGATGGGCAAGCAGGCGCCCACCTTCGAGACCGTCGCGACGGACGAGGACGACACCGCCGTCATCCTCTACACCTCCGGCACCACCGGTCAGCCGAAGGGAGCCGAGCTGCGGCACCGCAACATGCGTGACAACGCACTCTCCGGGACCGAGCTCTTCGGCGCGGGGACCACCGAGACGCCCGACAGGTACCTCTGCGTCCTGCCGCTCTTCCACTCCTTCGGACAGACCGTCATCCAGAACGGTGGCTTCGCCTTCGGCGGCACCGTCGTGATGCTGCCCCGCTTCGAGGCCGACGCGGCTCTCAAGACGATGGCCAAGGAGAAGGTGACCTTCTTCGGTGGTGTCCCGACGATGTACTGGGGGCTGCTCGGCGCGCTCGACGACTCCGGGGTCGACGTGAAGCAGCTGGCCGCCAACCTGCGCGTCTCGGTCGCCGGCGGCTCTGCGCTGCCGGTCGAGGTGCACAAGGAGTTCCAGAAGCGCTTCGGGGTCACCATCCTCGAGGGCTACGGGCTCTCGGAGACCTCTCCGGTGGCGAGCTTCAGCAAGTTCGGCGGCGAGGTTCGGGTGGGTTCCATCGGCACCCCGATCCCAGGCGTGGAGATGAAGCTGCTCCAGCCCGAGAGCTGGGACGAGCTCGGTCCCGACGACGAGATCGGCGAGATCGCCATCAAGGGCCACAACATCATGAAGGGCTACTACGGGCGCCCAGACGCGACCGCGGAGTCCATCCAGGACGGCTGGTTCCGCTCCGGCGACCTCGGACGAAAGGACGAGGACGGCTGGTACTACATCGTCGACCGCTCGAAGGACATGATCATCCGTGGCGGGTTCAACGTCTACCCGCGCGAGATCGAGGAGGTGCTGCTGACGCACCCGGAGGTCTCGCTGGCTGCGGTCATCGGCGTCCCGCACGAGAGCCACGGCGAGGAGATCAAGGCCGTGGTCATCCTCGACAAGGGGGCAACGGTGACCGAGCAGGAGCTGATCGCCTGGGGCAAGGAGCAGATGGCCTCCTACAAGTACCCGCGTCAGGTCGAGTTCGTCGAGAACCTCCCGATGACCGCCACCGGCAAGATCCTCAAGCGCGAGCTGTCCTGAGCCGTGCCGCCACGGCTGGGCCGCGTCCTGCTGGTGGTTCTCGGCGTCCTGGTGTTCCTTCTCGGCGCGTCGTGGGCCTTCCAAGGCCTCGGTTACATCGAGGGCTCGGCGATGACCGACGTCGAGATCTGGGCGATCATCGGGCCGCTGGTAGCCGGTCTCGGGTTGTCGCTGGTGCTGCTCGGCGTACGTCGCTCATGACCATCACGCATGGAGCCAGAAACCTCGCGCGGCAGCGCGCTCGCTTGTTACGCGAACGGGTCGGGCAGGGCGCCGGGCAGGCGGGCAAGGATCTCGCGAGCGTCGGCTGCGACCTTGTGCTCGACGAGGATCTCGTAGCGGGTCGCGACGACCTGGGTGATCGACTGGAAGTCACGCTGGCCACGGGTCGCGGCGTACCCGATGAGGGCCCACACGATGCCGAAGGCGGCTCCGAAGAGCATCGTGGAGACGATGGTTGCGATCGGGCTCTCCTCGGTGAAGATCGTGAACAGCAACCCGATGAAGAGTCCTAGCCAGGCGCCGGAGGCCGCGCCGCCGAGGGCGACACGGCTGTTGGTGAGCCGACCGGTGATCTTCTCGATCCGCTTGAGATCGGTCCCGACGATGAGGCAGTTCTCCACCGGGAACTCCGCGTCAGACAAGAAGTCGACAGCCTTCTGGGCGGCGACGTACTCGTCGTAGACGGCCAGCGACTGCGGAAACTCCAGCCGGAGCGGTGACATGGGACTGCGGGGACCGGACTTCGACGACATGCTCATGGACACAGTGTGCCTCGCTGGTGGGTGGGCCGAGCGGCACCCCTGCAGGTCATCCGCCTAGGATCGAGGGGTGACTAAGGTCGTCGTGGACGTGATGCCCAAGCCCGAAATCCTTGATCCGCAGGGCAAGGCGGTGCTTGGTGCCCTGCCTCGCCTTGGGTTCAGTGGCGTGACCGAGGTTCGTCAGGGCAAGAGGTTCGAGCTCGACGTGGCCGGGGAGATCACCGATGACGTGCTCGCGCAGGTCCGTGAGATGGCCGAGACGTTGTTGTCCAACCCCGTGATCGAGAACTACGCCGTCTCGGTGCCGGGCCCGACGGAGGAGCAGGGGACGCGCGGATGAGAGTCGGGGTCGTCACGTTCCCCGGTTCGCTCGACGACGCCGACGCCCAGCGCGCGGCCCGGCTCGCCGGCCACGACGTCGTCCCCCTCTGGCACGGCGACCACGACCTGCACGGCGTGGACGCAGTGGTGCTCCCGGGTGGGTTCTCCTATGGCGACTATCTTCGTTGCGGCGCCATCTCGCGCTTCTCGCCGGTGATGAGCGAGGTCATCGAAGCAGCGGGCCAGGGACTGCCGGTGCTGGGCATCTGCAACGGCTTTCAGATCCTGTGCGAGTCGCACCTGCTGCCGGGCGCACTGATCCGCAACGACCACCAGAAGTTCGTCTGCCGTGACCAGCGGCTGCGTATCGAGCGCACCACCACGCCGTGGACCTCGGCCTACGAGCAGGGGCAAGAGCTCACCATCGTGCTGAAGAACGGCGAAGGCGGCTTCGTCGCCGACGACGAGACCCTGGACCGTCTGGAGGGAGAGGGTCGGGTAGTTGCGCGCTACCTCGACCACAACCCCAACGGGTCGCTGCGCGACATCGCCGGGATCAGCAACGAACGCGGGAACGTCGTCGGTCTGATGCCTCACCCCGAGCATGCCGTCGAGGACCTCACCGGTGCCGGCACCGATGGTCTGGGCTTCTTCACCTCGTTGGCCGGACTGGTCGGGCTCACTGCCTCGACCTTCGGCTGAGAGGCTCGACACGGATGGGCCCGCTGCGCGTCTTTCGCGCTGTCGCTGTCGCCGAGGCCGTCACGTGGGCGCTGCTGCTCCTCGGGATGTACCTGAAGTACGTCGCAGACACCACCGACCGTGCGGTGAGCGCCTTCGGTGCCCTGCACGGGGTCGTCTTCATCGCCTACTGCCTCACCGCCGTGGTCGTTGCGGTCGACCAGCGGTGGTCGCGTGGCCGCACAACGCTGGCACTGCTGGCGGCAGTCCCGCCGTTCCTCACCGTGCTCTTCGACGTGCTCGCCGAACGACGCGGAGCCTTCGACGCGACGTGGCGCTTGCGGTCGACGGGAGGCGGGCTCCCGACCAACCAGGCGGAGCGCGGCGTCGGGCTGCTGCTGCGCAACCCGGTCCGCGGAGCGATCGTCGGCGTGGTCGCAGTGGCTGCGCTGACGGGACTCGCGCTGTTGGCCGGCCCGCCGGTCGGCGGCTGACCCGCCCGTCACGTCAGCCGCGCTGGCCGCTCATCAGCTTGCGCCAGGTGTTGGCATCGACGACACCGGTCACGGGTAGGCCGACCCGGGACTGGTAGGTCCGGACCATGCTCGTGGTCGAGCCGGCGAAGACGCCGTCCACCTTCAGGCCGGAGCCGAGGTCAGCCGCGTTGAGGGTGCGCTGCAGGCGCCGCACGTAGAAGCCGGCGGAGCCGAACTTCTGCACCGGCTTTCGACCGAGGCTCAGCAGGCTCATCCAGTCGCGACGTATCCACGTGGTGTCGGCGGAGTTGCCGGTGCGTGCTTGCCAGTCGTTGGCGGCGGCGAGGGTGGTGGGGCCGTACTTGCCGTGGATGTCGCCGCGGTAGACGCCACGCTCGGTGAGGAAGCACTGCAACGCCTTGACCATCCTCTTGGGCGGCCGGTAACCCTCCGAGGAGGGTCGGAGCGCTGGGTAGTCGCGTGCCGCTACCTTGACTCCGCCACAGTGCTCCTCGCGGGGGGCGATCGAGCCTCGCCCGACGTCGAGGAAGTTGCTGTCGATGTTGATCCGGACGCCGCCGTGCACCTCGTCGTGTCCGCCCTGGTACTGCTTGACGCGTCCACCGGGGCGCCAGCCGTCCTCGCGGATGTACGAGGTCGAGGTGTTGGCCACGCCGTCCCACCGGGCCACCCAGATCCGGTCCGGCAGGGTGTAGGCGTCAGGGCGGTTCACTCGCGCGTCGTCGAGGACCTTGATGCCCGATCCGGCGCTGGAGTAGACGCCGGTGACGTAGCCGGCCGCGGAGACCCCGCGGTTCCAGGCGCTCAAGAAGGACAGGGCGGACTCGCGGCAGTGGGTGTTGGCTGCGTCGAAGCCCTCGAGGTCGTACCAGAGCGTGCTGCCCTCGACGATCCC
>JBAVCA010000219.1:0-9172 GCA_049586475.1 Nocardioides sp. | reverse complement strand
GGCGGTCCCGCTGACCAGGCGCGGGCCGGAGACCCAGCCCATGCCGGTCTGCACGATCGGGTGCTTGACTCCGACCAGCTCAGTGAACGGCGTCGACAGCTGCTGCTCGATCATGGGGTGTCCTCGGTGACGGGTTCGGGCACCTCGCGGTGCCGCAGCTTCTTGGGGTCCAGCACCTCGCGGATGATCACCAGCTCCTCGAGCGTCGGCTCCCGGGTGACCGGTACGTCGCTGAGGTCGCCGAGATCGAAGCCGGTCGCGGCCTGCACCTCGTCGGTGGTGACGCCGGGGTGCACCGAGAGCAGCCGCACCGTGCGGTCGGGGCCGTTGACGTCGAAGACGCCGAGGTTGCTCACGATCCGATGGATGTCGTGGTAACGAGTCGCGCCCGGTCCGGCCGCGGCTGCCCGGCGGGGTCCGACGCCGGAGACGGTGTCGACCTGCTCGACGAACACCCGGGCGGAGTGCTTGGGCACCCAGTAGGAGGTGCGGTTGTTGGCGGTGTTGCCCGGGGCCCCCCGCGAGCCGAGGAGCTGGCGCTTGGGACGGTCGAACTCACCGATCGCGGAAATGTTCTGGTTGCCGTCGCGATCGACCTGGGTCGCGCCCATCATCACGTGTCGCTTGCCGTAGGCGACGACGTCGAAGACCTTGCGGAACGGAATCCAACCCTCGACTACGTCAGCCTTGGCGAACAGCGGCGGCACCCCGGCGAGGAACAGCGACTCACCATCCGAGATGACCAGGTCCGGGTTGGAGGTCAGCTTGGCAAGACGCACGCCGAGCATCGGCAGCATTCCCATCGGGCTGGCGAAGATCTCGCCGTCGTCGCGGAACGCGTCCGCGATCGCGGCGGCGCAGACGTCTGCGCGGGTGAAGTCGGTGGTGCTCATCGGGCTGCCTCCTGCTGCTCAGCGGTGAACTCCGCGACGGCGGCCTGGTAGGCCGCCTCGTCCCCGGCGAGGAAACGCTGCTGGAACTCCGCCCAGTCCTCCTCGGTGCCCCCGGCCGCGGCGGCGTAGGCCTTCTGGAACGTCTCGTCGCGCTCGTAGTCGGGCGTGCAGGTGGTGAAGTGGGCGCCGTTGGGCGTCTCGACCACGCCGGTGACCATCATCCGGTTGAGCAGAAGCCGCTGTACCGGGGTGTCGACGGTCAGCCCAGCGGTGTCGATGATCTGCTCGACGCTGAGGAACGTGCGCTCGGCGGCCATCGCGAAGAGGTCGTCGAAGTACGGGTCCGGGCCGAGGTAGGTCGCGTTGCCGTGACAGTCGGCGCGATTGAGGTGCACCAGCGCGACGTCCAGCTTGAGCGCCGGGACGGCGACGAGCTCCTCGAAGCCCGCCCCGTCGTCGTACGGGCTCGTGACGGTCTTGATCTGGGGGTTGTGCACGAGCACGTCGGAGCCGAGACCGGCGCGCATCGGCAAAAACGGCAGCCGCTCGGCCGCAGCCTTCAGACCGGTCTGGAACATTCCCTCGTCGAGCTCGACGATCTCGGGGATCGTGCCGTCCTGGCGCGCTCGGGCGAAGTTGGGCTCGAGGGGGATCGAGTCGAGGGAGACGAACGCGTAGACGAGCTTGCGCACCTTGCCGGCGCGGACGAGCAGCCCGACATCCGCGCCACCCCAGCTGACGATCGTCAGGTCCCGCAGGTCGGAGCGGAGAATCGCGCGCACGAGCGCCATCGGCTTGCGCCGCGGTCCCCAGCCACCGATCCCGATGGTCATGCCGTCCCGCAGCTCAGCGACGACCTCCTCGATACTCATCCGCTTGTCGCGGGGTCCCGTACGTGGGGAGCTCATGCTGTGCCCTTCGCAGATTTGTCGGTGCCGGCGAACGTGTCGCGCAGCTCGTCGGCCACGCCCATCAGGTTGAGCTCCATCGTGAAGCCCTGCTCGAAGCGGTAGCTCTTGTTGACGTCGATCGGGTCGATGCCGTTGAGGCACTCCTTCGCGGCCCGGATCACGCGGGTGTCCTGGGCGGCGATGTCGCGGGCGACCCGGAGCGCCGCCTCGTCGAGCTCAGCGCGCGGGACGACCTCGAGGACCGAGCCGAACTGCACCAGGTCCTTGGCCCGGATCGTGCGCGAGGTGAAGTAGAGAGTGCGCATCATGTGCTGCGGCACCAGGCGCGCCATGTGGGTCGCTGCGCCGAGAGCGCCTTGCTTGACCTCGGGGACCCCGAAGTAGGCGTCGTCGCTGGCCACGATGCAGTCGGCGTTGCCGACCAGTCCGACGCCGCCGCCGACACAGAAGCCGTTGACGGCGGCGATCACCGGGACCGCGCACTCGTAGACGGCCTTGAACGCGGCGAAGCAGCCCTTGTTGGCGCCGATCAGGGCATCGAAGCCGCTGGTGTTCTGCATTTCCTTGATGTCGACACCGGCGTTGAAGCCACGACCCTCCGCCCGCAGGATCACCACCCGGGTGTCCAGGTCGGTGCTGGCCTCGTCGAGCGCGCCCGCGACGTCGTACCAGCCCTGCACCGTGAGGGCGTTCACGGGCGGATGCTCCATCGTGACGACACGGATCCCGTCGTCACGCAGCTCTGAGGTGATCGTCATCGCTCTCCTGGGGTCGGGGCTCGTCGTCGGTGCAAGGCTGCTGTAACGCACCGTTCGGACGGCTAACCAGCCCGTCGAACGTCGGGGTAGTGGCGCGAACGGTGAGTTACAAGCCGGCGGCCAACCCAACCAAGCACTTGCTTGGTAGGGTACCAGCCATGTCTCTCGCCCTTGACCTGTCCGGACGCGTCGTCCTCGTCACCGGGGGGAGCAAGGGCATCGGCCGCGGGATCACCGAGGTGTTCCTCATCGCCGGCGCCACCGTGGTGACCTGCGCGCGCTCGGAGTCGCCGATCGTGCCGGGTGCCGATCACCACGTCTGCGACGTGCGCGATCCCGACGCCGTCGCAGCTCTGGTCGACGCGATCGTCGCCGACCACGGACGGCTCGACGTGCTGGTCAACAACGCCGGGGGAGCGCCGTACTCGGATGCAGCGACCGCCTCACCCCGCTTCCACGACAGGATCGTCGGCCTCAACCTGCTCGGCCCGCTCGCGTGCGCCCAGGCGGCGAACGTCGTGATGCAGACCCAGGACACCGGCGGGTCGATCATCAACATCTCTTCGGTCTCGGCTCTCCGCCCCTCGCCCGGTACGGCGGCGTACGGCGCGGCGAAGGCCGGGGTCGACTCGTTGACCACCTCGCTGGCCGTCGAGTGGGCGCCGAAAGTGCGGATGAACTCGATCAATGTCGGCCTGTGCCGCACCGAGAGCACCGACGACCACTACGGCGACGCTGCCGGGGTGGCGGCGATCGAGCGCACCATCCCGCTGGGCCGGATGGCTCGACCCGAGGAGGTCGGCAATGTCGCGGCGTTCCTCGCCAGTGACCTGGCCTCCTACGTCTCGGGCGCCCGGATCGCCTGCCACGGCGGCGGCGAACCACCGGTGTTCCTCTTCGCCCACGACATCAACCCGACCCCCGCACCCACCCCCTCAATCCACCAGGAGTCCTGAATGAGCCGTCTTCTCGAAGGTCGCGTCGCGATCATCACCGGCGCGGGCCGCGGCATCGGGCGGGCCCACGCCCTCGAGCTCGCCTCGCACGGCGCCAAGATCGTCGTCAACGACTTCGGGGTCTCGCTCGCCGGTCAGAAGGACGACGGTGACCTCGCCCAGTCGCCGGCCGACGAGGTCGTCGCGATGATCCGAGACGCCGGCGGAGAAGCAGTGGCGAACGGGGCCGACGTCGCCGACTTCGAGCAGGCCGCCGCGATGGTGCAGCAGGCGATCGACACCTTCGGCGGGCTCGACATCCTCGTCAACAACGCTGGCTTCGTGCGCGACCAGATGCTGGTCAACACCTCCGAGGAAGAGTGGGACGCCGTCATCCGGGTGCACCTCAAGGGGCACTTCGCACCACTGCGGCACGCCGGCGCCTATTGGCGCGCCGAGGCCAAGGAGGGCCGCCAGCGCGCGGCCCGAGTGATCAACACCTCCTCCGGTGCCGGCATGCAGGGATCGGTCGGGCAGGCGACCTACTCCACCGCCAAGGCCGGCATCGCTGCTCTGACGCTCGTCGCCGCCCAGGAGATGGGACGCTACGGGGTGACGGTCAACGCGATCGCGCCGGTCGCGCGCACCAGGATGACCGAGGGCGCCTTCGACACCTCGGCGATGGCGGTGCCCGAGGACAACTCGCCGATCGTCGCTTGGCTCGCCTCAGCAGAGTCCGCCGACGTGACCGGCCGAGTGATCGAGATCGACGGCAGCACCATGACGGTCGAGAACGGCTGGGCTCACGGCCCGTCCCGAGACGCCGGCACGAGGTGGAGGGCAGCCGAGGTCGGGGCCGGTCTGCGCGAGATGCTGGCCGAGGCGCCGACGCCCGAGCCGGTCTACGGGGCGTAGGCGCCCGCGCGGGGGCAACGCCGTAGGCTGCTCGTCGTGAAGACGTTCGAAGGTCTCTGGGCCGAGCTGTCCGAGAAGGCCCGCACGCGACCCGCTGGATCCGGCACGGTGGCCGCCCTCGACGCGGGCGTCCATACGATCGGGAAGAAGCTGGTCGAGGAGGCCGCGGAGTCCTGGATGGCTGCCGAGCACGAGGGCAAGGACCGCGCTGCCGAAGAGATCAGCCAGCTGCTCTACCACGCGCAGGTGCTGATGATCGCCAGCGGCATCGAGCTCGACGACGTCTACGCCCACCTCTGAACCCCAGGACCCCCGACATGTCCCAGTCACGCCCCCTGCGGATCGCCATCCCGAACAAGGGGTCGCTGTCCCAGTCCGCCTCCGAGATCTTGCGCGAGTCCGGCTACCGCCAGCGCGACGACTCCAAGCAGCTCACCTTGCTCGACCCCGACAACGATGTCGAGTTCTTCTACCTGCGCCCACGCGACATCGCGCTGTACGTCGGCGAAGGCACCCTCGACGTGGGCATCACGGGTCGCGACCTGCTGCGCGACTCCGAGGCGAAGGCCGATGAGGCGCTGACGCTCGGCTTCGGTCGTAGCACCTTCCACTTCGCCGGACCTCGGGGCGCCTACAGCAGCCTCGAGGAGCTCGCCGGCACCCGGATCGCCACCTCGTACGTCGGGATCGTTCGGGCCTACCTGCAGGAGCGCGGCATCGAGGCGTCGGTGACCCGCCTCGACGGGGCTGTCGAGACCAGCATCCAGCTCGGGGTCGCCGACGTGATCGCCGACGTCGTCGAGACCGGCGCGACGCTCCGGGCTGCCGGCCTGGAGATCTTCGGCGAGGCCATCTTGGAGTCCGAGGCCGTGCTCATCACGCGCGCCGGGGCCGACGAGCCCGCCGGCTTCGAGGTCTTCCGGCGCCGCGTCGAGGGTGTGCTGGTGGCGCGCAGCTTCGTGATGATGGACTACGACGTCGCTGCCGAGTTCCTCGAGCAGTCCCTCGCCCTGACACCGGGCATCGAGAGCCCCACGATCGCGCCGCTGCAGCGCGAGGGGTGGAATGCCGTGCGGGCGATGGTGCCGCGGGCCGGCTCCCAGCGACTCATGGACCAGCTCTACGACCTCGGAGCTCGCGGCATCCTCCTGACCGACATCCATGCTTGTCGCCTCTGACCCGAGCGGGCAGCTGAACCTGCCCCACACCTGGCGGCCCCTCGGACCGCGGATCGCAGGCGCGGTCGCCGGTGGAGTGCTGTTCTTCATGATCACGCTGCTGTGGATCGGTTTCGACGACGAGACTCGAGCAGCGGTGACGCCGTTCCAGCGGGGCACCGCGATCGCGATGTTCCTGCTCGGCTTCGCCAGCCTTCACGCGCTGATCCGCTCCAAGGTCGAGGCCCATCCCGACCGGCTCGTGGTGATCAACGGCTACCGCCGCCACGAGTACGCCTGGGCCGAGATCATCGCCGTACGACTCAACCCTGGTGCGCCGTGGGTGAGTCTGGACCTGGCTGACGGGACGTCGGCATCGGCGCTGGGGATCCAGGGCTCCGACGGCGCCCGGGCCAAGACTGCCGTGCGCCAGCTACGACTGCTCCTCGACAGCGCGCACGCCCCAGGAGACTGACACCTCGTCACCGGCCTCGCCGGCGGGCGAGAGGGTGAGCAGGTCCTGTCCGCTACGGAAGGCGTCGGCGTTGGCCGTCATCGGCTCGATCGCCAACGAGCGCCGGGCCGTCGCCGCCACGTCATCGGCGGTGTAGAGCATCAGCCACCGGTGGTGCTCATCGACCCACAGCTCGACCTCGCGGTTCGTCGCGGGGTCTCGAAGGGTCGCGCTCGCCGCACCGTTCTCATCGCGCTCGAGGTCTCCGAACGCGTGGTTGAGCGCCAGGTCGCCCAACGCCCGCCCGACCTGGAAGTCGTACGGCGTGCCCGTCACGGACTCGATCCCGGTGGGAAGGAGCCGCTCGTCGGAGACGGACCGGGACCCGGCCGGGAGCCTCAGCTCCCACGTGTCCACGGGTCCGTCACCGACGCTCAAGTAGGGGTGCGCCCCGCTGGCGTAGGGCGCCGGCGTGGGGGAGAGGTTCGTGGCGGTCTGGGTCACCGTCAACCCGTCAGCCGAGAGGTCGTAGAGAACGTGCAGATCGACCAGCCAGGGGTAGCCGCTCTGCGCCATCAACCGGTACTGCAAGGACACCGAGTGGGCGGTGTGCTCCTCCAGGGTCCACGCGGCCCACCGGGCGAGTCCGTGCGAGGCGTTGTTGCGCTTCGGCTCGCTCAAGGCCAGCTGGTGCTCCTGGCCCCCGAAGGAGTAGCGCCCGTCGCGGATCCGGTTGGGCCAGGGCATCAGGACCTGCCCCCGTCCGCCCGAGGACATCGCGTCCGCGGCGAATCCGTCGACGAGGTCACGCCCCGCGTAGGTCAGCGCACGGAGCGCGGCGCCGCTCTCGGTGACGACTGCGTGATACCCGCCCCCTGAGATCTCGAACTGCTCACCGCTCGGGGAGAGCAGCGGCTGGCGAGCGGGAGAGATGTCGGAGGGCGCCGTCATGGCGGTCAGACAACCATGTCGGCGCGGGCCATGGACCGCTGGTCCACGTGGTGCGCACGCTCCTCGAGCATCCACTGCTCCCAGTGGGGTCGCATCGCCTCGCCGTCCCGCTCGAGCCCCCGCCGCAGCCGCAGCTCGTCGTCGACCTCGACCCAGACGAGAGTGGTGCACCTGGCAGCGTGGCGCAGCGAGCCGGAACCGACCCCCTCGAGGATCAGCAAGGGGGTCGGCTCGACCGAGACCCACTCGGCGAATTCGCCCGCGATCCAGTCGTAGCGCTCGTAGCGCCCGGCCTCGCCACGAGCCAGGGGCAGCAGCAGCGGGTCGAGTCGCTCGGCGACGCCGCTCAAGCCGCCCCAGCCATCGAGCAGGTCGTCGAGGTGCACCACCGTCGAGGCGGGCTCGAGGAGCTGCACAGCTCGAGCCAGCGTCGTCTTGCCGGAGCCCGCCGGACCGTCGAGGCACACCAGGCGTCCGGGCCCCAGCGTCGCTGGTTGCGCGAGCGTGAGGTCGAGGACTCGCCTTGCGGTCTCCAGGACGCCCGCCGGCAACGGCTCGCTCAGGAGATGCCCCGGTTGCGGAGGATGGCCTCGATCTCGGCGAGGTCATCGTCGACGAGGTTCGTCGAGCCGGCCGAAGCCCCCTCCACCGCGGGCCGACCGTCCGGCGCTGCCCTGGTGGTCCCACGCGCCCTGCTCGGGCCGCTCGGGCCGCGGCGTTCGACCAGGCGTGAGGCGCCGACGAGCAGCACGGAGAGCCCGGCGACCACCACTCCCAGCCAGACCACAGGGCTGAAGACCAGCCCGGTCGCCCAGTCGGTGACTGCCTGCCCGATGCGGGTGAACATCCGCAGGGTGTCGGTCAGGTAGGCAGCCAGCGGCAACAAAGTCAGAGCCGCGCCCCGCAGGCCCGCGGCGAGGCCGCGTCGTCGGTAGGCGAGGTAGGTGTAGATGCCGCCGACCAGGGTCAGTGACAGCGCCAGCGCTGTCCAGGCCACGTCGTCCATCAGCCCAGGGTGGCACATGCCGGTAAGCGGGCGGTGCCGCCTGGCACACTGGCGGCGATGACCGAGCGACAGCTGCAGGGACCCGCGTTCCCTGATGACGACGGCAGTGCAGATCCTGCTCTCGCGGCTGCCTTGGCCGCGTACGGCGCCACCAACGGCAACGACGAGTACGTCGCGGCGCTCGCCCTCCTCCAAGGCGCCCGGGTGCTGGTGCCGGTGGTCGCGGTGCTGGGGGAGGTCGAGGTCGATGCCCACGGCCTGGCCCACGACAAGTCCAGCGACATGGCCGCGGTGCTCATCCAGACGCCCGATGGGCGCCGCGGACTGCTGGCCTTCACCAGCACCGACGCGTTGGCGGCCTGGAACCCTGAGGCCCGCCCGGTGCCGGTGGCCACGCGGACCGCAGCGCAGGCCGCCGTCCAGGAGAGCGCGGCTGCCCTGGTCATCGACGTGGCCGGACCGACCCGCTGGGTCGCCGACGGGGACACGCTCACGGCGCTCGCTGCCGGCTACCGCCTGGCGCGCCTCGATGGAGGCCTGGCCTGGGTCCAGGACGACGATTCGATGGACCCGGGATGATCCGGTAACATCGTTTCCTGACCGGATCGGCCTGGGCACTCGCGTGCCCGCGCTGATCCACCCAAGCGGAGATCAGGCTCGATCATCTCCCACCCGCACCGACCGCAGCACCACCAGGTCGTCGGGTCCGGTCTGATGGCCCGACCTGGGCTCGAGGGTGAATTCTGCCTCCGAGCCGGAGGTAGGTGGTCATGGCTGGCTTCCGCTTGGACACAACGGATCGACCGCCATATCCACCCATCCACTGGAGGACTCATCAGCACCGAGCTTCGAATCAACGACCGGATCCGCGTCTCAGAGGTCCGCCTCGTTGGCCCCAGCGGCGAAACCGTCGGCATCGTTCCTACCGCCGATGCGCTGCGCCTTGCCCAGGAAGCGGACCTCGACCTCGTCGAGATCGCGCCGATGGCGCGCCCCCCGGTCTGCAAGCTCATGGACTACGGGAAGTTCAAGTACGAGAACGCCCAGAAGGCCCGTGAGGCACGGCGCAACCAGACGAACGTGATCATCAAGGAGATGAAGCTTCGTCCCAAGATCGACGCGCACGACTACGAGACGAAGAAGGGCCACGTCGTCCGCTTCCTCAAGGCCGGCGACAAGGTCAAGATCACCA